>NZ_CEYOSI010000036.1:0-20494 GCF_982879505.1 Candidatus Desulfolinea nitratireducens | reverse complement strand
GGTTGGGGTAATTTCTTTTTTATAATGATCGAGCCTCCCCCAAAGATCAGCGTAAAGAAAATCAATATTGGCAAACGAAGTTCTTCAATTGCGGCAGCAAAGATCATCGCCGCAGCAATCACAAAGAAAGCTCCCAAATAGAGGGCAACCTTGATGCTAGCTTCACTGAAGAGTGTTTGCGCCAGAGTCGCTTTCTCTTTTGCCTCTTTTGGCTGGGCCTCGGTAGGCGTTTGCTCAATGGGTGTTCGCGCAAAATCAAAATCGTAACGTTGCTTTAGAATTTGAGACTGGCCTTCGTTGAGCAGACCATCTTTCTCCCATTGGATGATTTCCCCCGCAATGACTTGCCTCTCCCGCAGAGGCATGCGGCTATTTCGCGCCCGGATTTGGCGATTAAGGGGAGATTCCAATAGCTCGAGGGCCGCTGATCGAACAGCCTTGTTGCGATCATTTATCGCCATTTTTTCAAGTTGGCGCAAAATAGTCTGGCTGCTGTATCCAAGCGGGCGGAGTGCGTCTATGCTCTTAAGGCGCTCTTCAGCCTGGGCATGAACCAAGCCCTGTTGAATTTCAACAAGGATCGTTGATGGATCGGGAACGGGATTTTCAAGTTCGGACATGGGTCACCTCTCAGAAAACTTGTCTGTCAACACCCTTTATGCTACCATCAAAAGAGTTTATTTGAAAAGGAGCAAAAGAAAGAATGAGCGTACTGACACTATTAACCGACTTCGGAACACAGGATGGCTTTGTGGGAGCGATGAAAGGAGTGATCTGGAGCATTTGCCCGGATGTAAAAATTGCAGATATTTCTCATCAGATAAAACCCCAAAACCTGCAACAAGGCGCGATCATCCTTTGGCGAGCTGCCCCCTTCTTTGGGGAAGGCACTGTCCACGTTGCGGTTGTTGACCCCGGCGTGGGAACTCAGAGAAGGGCGATCGCGGCCCAACTAGGAACACAGTTCTATGTCGCCCCCGATAATGGCTTGCTCACGGCGCTCATACAGGATGCCGAATCCAGGAATCTGCATCGGAAATTCGTTGATCTAGATCAGCCTAAATATTGGCTAAACCAAGTCAGCGGTACCTTTCATGGACGCGATATCTTTGCTCCCGTTGGAGCCCACCTTGCTGCGGGGGTGCCACTTGAGAAGCTTGGCACGCCCATCAATGATCCTGTTCTAATGACGCTCCCGAAGCCTGAGAAAACAAAGGCAGGCTGGAAAGCAGAGATCACGATCATTGATGGCTTTGGCAACCTGCGTACAAATCTACTTGCCGATCTGATTGAGGGTGAAGCGCGTGTTCGGATATTAGGTGAGAAAATTGACGGGATCGTAAAATCATATGGGCATCGTAAGATCGGCGATCTGGTGGCTTTGGTTGACAGCGAAGGATATCTTGAAATCGCGGTTGTAAATGGCAGCGCGGCAAAACGATTGGGTGCAAAAACGGGGGACGCTGTCGAAGTGACGGTGAAATAAATCTTATGGATAAAATACTGATCACCAATCTACATGTACTCGCTATTATTGGCGTCTATGAGCATGAACGATCAAACCCGCAGGATATTTTGATCAACATCACCTTATTTACAGATACCCGCCGGGCCGCAAAAACAGATCAACTTGAAGATTGCATTAATTACGATGCCCTCTCACAGAAGATCCGTGCGCATACAGAAAGCATCCAGAGAGAAACCGTTGAGGCATTGGCTGAGGATATTGCCGGGATATGCCTGGAGGAGGCCAGGGTGAAGAAGACCCTTGTCCGCGTCGAAAAGCCCGAGGCCCTTGATTATGTGGAAAAAGTAGGGGTTGAAATCGAACGTCCTTAAATGGAAACCGGCCCACATCCACGCGTGAGCCGGTTTTTTATCCCGATTAAAATAATTATTATAGTTGTAACGAAGATGCGCCACGGGAAATATTATCCAAAAATTCCTGGCGTGTGGCTAAATTTGCCCTGAATGCACCATGCATGGCAGAGGTGGTCATGCGGGCATTATTCTTTTTGACGCCACGCATCATCATGCAAAGATGCAGGCCTTCGACAACGACCGCAACACCCTGCGGGTTTAATAAATCCTGAATAAAATCTGCAATTTGACGAGTCATGCGCTCCTGAACCTGCAAACGCCGCGCAAACATATCAACGATGCGGGGAATTTTAGAAAGGCCAATTACTTTTCCATCCGGAATATAGGCCACGTGGGCGCGCCCCATAAAGGGCAGCATATGGTGTTCACAAAGGCTGTAAAATTCAATATCGCGAACAAGGACCATTTCGTCATATTCAACCTGAAAGAGGGCACCGTTGACAACCTTATCGGGGTCAATATTATAGCCAGAGAGAAGTTCCTCATACATTTGGGCCACTCTCAAAGGGGTGCGTCTTAACCCCTCTCTGGTGGGATCTTCATTAACAGCGAGAAGAATATTTTTAGCTGCTTTCTTGATCGCATCCTGATCAAAAACAGGGTTGTTATTTTCTAAAATTTCATCCATATCAATTTATATTCAATATCTTAGATAAAAACTGACCCAAATATTGGGCCAGTTTCTCATTATAAGCCTTGCTTACGTTTTACGCAATTTTTGGGTCAATAAGCCCATAACTTCCGTCGCGACGGCGATAAAGTACATTCATCGCATTCGTTTCACCGTTATAAAAGATAAAAAAATTATCGTGTCCAAGGAGTTTCATTTGTTCAAGCGCTTCTTCTTCCACCATCGGGTAGACGGTAAACCGTTTCCGCCTGGCGATCCTCATCTCATCCACTTCTTCATCTTCATCGACTACATCCGGAGCTACCTCAGCTGCAGATCGGCCATCACCCCGACCGCGTTTTTGCTTACCTTTGTAACGTTCAATTTGGCGCTGCATTTTATCAAAGGCAGAATCAAAGGCGCCTAAAATGTCATCTGAGCGTTCCTCAGTTCGCAGAAGAAGACGACGGCCTAGAACAGTAATTTGTGCAATTTGTCGATCCATTGCACTTCGCGCTGATTTATCATTAGAAAGTTCTACGCGAATTTCTTCGATTGCCTTGAGATAACGATCCAATTTTTCTGCCTTGCTATAAACATAGTCATGAACCTTATCGGTTACTTCCATATTTTTTCCGATAATTTTTGTTTCGTTTGTCATCGTACCTCCTGTTTTAGAATTTCCTAGACTGTCATAAGACCGTGACGCGGTAATGCTCTGGCCACGGAGAGGGCATAAACCTCGCGAGCGCCACCATTTATTAGCGCCTTAGCACAGGATTTCAGGGTTGCTCCCGTTGTGGATACATCATCTAAGACCAAAACACTTTTTCCTGCAACTCTCTTACTATCTGCAACAAAAGCGTCACGCACATTATCTTCTCTCCCATTAGCAGAAAGCCCCACTTGCGAAATCGTTTCCTTCGTTCTTTTTAAGGAGCGTGGGACATATTCCCAGCCTTTGGCAAGAGCCAGGGGTCGAGCTATTAATGCTACCTGATTATACCCTCGTTCTTTTAATCGCTTTTTCCCTAAAGGCACAGGGGATATAATCTCAATCTGCCAATCCAGCTGATTTATATAAGCCAGCATCTCAGCAGCAAGAGCATCGCCAAGACCAAGGTCCTGACGATATTTAATACGGTGTAATGCCTTGCGGATCGGCCCTTCAAAAACTGACCATGAGCGCAAAGCAAGATAGGCAGGTGGTATTTCTTTGCAAGACGGGCATATCCCGGTTTTGGGTTGGGGCAAACCGCAAACGTCACAAATTGGTTCGGGAATTAGCAAACTGTTTTTTCGGCAATTCTCACACCAACGGAAACCGTTTTTTTCACATCCCCCGCAAACAGGTGGGTAAAACAAATCTATCCCTCTCCAAAAAGAGCGATATAGATGATATCCTAAACCAAAAGATTTATTCAAATGAATTTATTGCCCGAGGCCCCCACTCCCACCGAAGGTATTCGCCATTCTGAAAGCCGCAGGCGCCAATAAGACGATAAAAATGGATGGGAATGTTAAAAATGCCATTGGGATAATCATTTTCACAGGAGCCTTATGCGCCTCCTCTTCCGCCCTTTGGCGACGTTTAACACGCATCTGCTCTGATTGAATGCGCAACACCTTTGCCATACTTACACCTAGCTGCTCACTTTGGATCACAGCAGCGACAAAACTCGTCATCTCTGCAAGCCCAATTCTTTCTGCCATATCCTTTAGAGCGTCACGCCTTAATTTGCCAAGCTGTACTTCTCTAATGGCTCTTGAAAATGAAAGAGAAAGTTCGTTTTCCCATTTATCGCTTACTTTTGACATTGCTGCATCAAACCCCAATCCTGCTTCAACACAGATAGTAAGTAAGTCGAGGGCGTCTGGCATTGCCTTGCGAATCTCGTGTTGACGTGAGTTGATCTTACCTTGGAGCCAAAGTTGAGGAAAGAAAAAACCGACTATTGCAAATAATGGAACAATCAGGTAAGGATTAATATTTATGGCCGATGGAGGCGCAAATAAAAATATAATAAATAAGAATCCTCCCAAAACACCAGCGATTACAAAACGAGATGCCAAAAATGTAGATGCTGCCATTCGAATTGGATTTCCTGCCAATTCTATCTTTAGTTCGGTGTCTTCAATCAGGTGTTGCGGTGTAAATCGTGTTGATATTTCCCCAACCTTCAACAGAATAGGAACGATCACGCGTTCTTGAAAAGGTTGAGATAACTCAATTTCTTCAAGGGACGCCACCTCACCTCGCTCGCTAAATTCTACCAATCGCGAGGCCAGTAAATCATCTTCTCCGGTCGATGATGCCTCGCGTTGTCCTGCAATCACCAAGGCAACAATTCCTCCGACGACTAGAAAACCAATAATTATCCAAACCATATTACACCTCGATATCCGCTATGCGCATCATCACAAAATACCCTATACCAATTAACATAAGCCCGCAGCCAAGCGCTCCAAAACCAGGGGCTCTACCTGCATCAAAAATACCTCTCATATACTCGTTATTGAAAAACCACAGAAAAAGAGCTAATGCGATAGGAACAAATGAAAGGATTTTTGCAGAAGTTCTGACTTGCGAAGTTAAAACCTGAATCTCACCCTTAATTCGGATGCGTTCGCGAATTGTGAACGAAATTGTATCAAGAATCTCTGCAAGATTGCCGCCAACCTCACGTTGGACATTGATTGCTGTAACCATAAAGTCCAGGTCCGGGCTTGGAATGCGGCGCAACAGATTATCTAAAGCTCTTCCCATGGGAACACCCAATTGCATTTCTTGCACAACACGTCTAAATTCATCAGAAATAGGCGGAGGGAGTTCTTTACTAATTGCTTCCATCGCCTGCATCGTAGAATATCCAGCCCTTAAACCATTTACCATCAGGTTTATCATATCTGGCAATTGGCCATCGAAATTCTTAAGTCGCTTTTTTTGCTGATTTCCTACATACATTCCAGGTGCAAATCCGCCAAGAACTCCCCCAATCCCAAAGGAAAAAATACTTCGCCCACCTAAAAAGCCGGCGACCAAGGCGGAAAGGGTAATTGATATAACAACTAAAGCAAAATATTCAGAAACCTTAAACTGTAGATCAGCGCGCGCCAATGACTGCTTAATTTTGTCTCCCCTTGAGGATTTTTCAACGCGTTTATTAACCCATTCTGTTAATACAGACGATTCATCACCCTTTCTACCTTCATTGCTCTCTTCCAAATATTCTCCTAATCTACTTTCAACCAAATTCCCCTCGCTATTAGAAGACATTACAATTCCTGCTATAAGTAAAATTAGCAAAATAACCGCTGCAATAATAAAAAACCAGGTGGTAGTATCAAGATTCATGAGAAGATTCCGCTATAGGGATAATGAGATTAATATCGTTTTCTTTCACCAATGCCAAAAATAGATGGGGGCAAACGGATGCCACTTGCCTCAATTTTATCCATAAATTTGGGGCGTAAACCCGTAGGTCTTAACCTCCCGATCAATTTTCCTTCTTCCATGCCAGTTTGCTCAAAAGCAAAAATATCTGTGGTTGTAATTACATCACCTTCCATGCCGCTTACTTCGGTAATATAGGTTACACGTCGAGAACCATCACGCATACGCTCCTGATGGCACACCAGATCAATCGCCGATGAGATTTGCTCACGAATCGCCCTGACAGGTAAATCCATACCGGCCATTAAGGTCATTGTTTCGAGGCGAGAAAGCGTGTCACGTGGACTATTTGAATGGGCGGTGGTCATTGACCCATCGTGACCCGTATTCATAGCCTGCAACATATCAAGGGCTGCTTCGTCACGAATCTCTCCAACAATTATTCTATCCGGCCGCATACGTAAAGAGTTAACGACCAGCTGTTGAATTGTAATTTCACCACGTCCTTCGATGTTTGCTGGGCGTGATTCAAGCGTAACAACATGCTCCTGCCTCAATTGAACCTCAGCTGCATTTTCGATCGTCAGGATTCGCTCGTCTGCAGGAATAAACGCCGACATTATATTTAATAAAGTTGTTTTTCCAGAGCCTGTACCACCAGAGATAACAATATTTAATCTGGCTTCAACACAAGCCTTCATAAACTGCAATGCTTCTGGTGTGATCGAACCAAATTGGACAAGCTGCTCCATAGTAATTGGATTCTTGGAGAATTTACGGATGGTTAGTATTGGTCCAACAAGAGATATAGGGGGGACGACAGCATTTACACGAGAACCGTCAGGCAGGCGCGCATCCACATAAGGACTTGTTTCATCAATTCGCCTACCAAGTGGAGCAACAATTCTGTCAATGATCCGCATCACATGATCATCGCTTTCAAAAGTTACTGGCACCCGATGCAATTTACCTTTTCTCTCAATATAGATGTTTTTTGCGCCATTCACCATGATTTCAGTAAGACTGTCGTCTTGCAATAGAGGCTCTAAAGGACCAAGCCCCAAAATTTCAGCAGTAATTTGTTCAAATAACCTATGCCGTTCGGGCCTTGAAAGCACAATATTTTCTTCGGCCAAGATTTGTTCAAATAAATCTTGAATCGATCCGCGAACCTCATCAGTCTGAGAAATATCAGTTGATGGATCAATTTCTGCAAGCAATTTATTTTGCACACGAGTTTTTAGATCATAATATGTTCCTGATTGAGGAGTTGTATTCGGAGCATTTGCACGCCTTGCCTGTAACGATCCCAGGCGCGAGGGGGTTTCAGCCCCTTGTTGTCCCCCTCCAGATTCTTTCTTTTCAGAGGATGACCCTTGCCCCTGTTCAATTCTCTTTAGTAAAGACATTGGTTTTCTCCAAATTAATTAACTCCCATATCACCTTCTGTTTCAATCGATGCAATTCTGGAGCGGACTTTTCCAGCCAAAGAAAGAATCCCTCTACTCGCAGGCTGTGTTTGATTCCCTAAAATAAAGGGGACACCTCGATTAACTGATGGAATAACAACACGGTCGTCAAGAGGAATTATTGCCGAAACCTCTACTTTTAAATTTTCACCTATTTTTTCAGGCGTAATCCCGATCCGCTTATCATATCGATTCAACGCAAAAACAATCCGTTCCCTCTCAACACCCATTGAAGATGCTAAATCAAGGAATAGTCGCAAATTTTTAATTGACGGGATGTCTTGTGTCGCGACAATAACTACTATATCACTTTCATCCAAAGATGACAAAACAACATCCGTGAGCAATGAGGGAGTATCAACAATCACATAGGCATATAAACGGCGAAGATATTGCAATATTTGCGTAAATTGTCTTCCAGATACTCCCTCTGCCTGCTCGGGGCGCGGAGGGGCTGATAAAACATGTATGCCAGAATCCTTATGCTTGACCATAACATCGCCAACAATTTCAGGATCTAATTCGTCAACTATTGGGGCCAAATCCAATATTGTATTTTTTCCCTGCTCATTAATGAAAACAGCCACATCGCCAAATTGCAAATTCCCATCTACAATTACTGTGTGGGTTTCATTATTGTGAAGGGCAATGCCAAGATTGACTGCCAAAGTTGTACAACCAGTGCCCCCTTTTGGGGAATAAATAGTAATTATTTTTCCCTGGGATGAAGAAAAGCTTGAAACGGAGGGCAATCCACTACTTGTTAGAGCTGCTGTTCCTCCCCCTCCTTTGGCTTTCTCCATATGCGCCATTTTCCCCGCCCGACGAATAGCAGATATAAGCTCATCACCCATTGGTGGTTTGGTAAGGAAATCACGAGCGCCTGCTAACATGGCACGCCGCATGTAGTTCGGATCACCCTGCACAGACAATATTACTACCTGCACAAAAGGCTTTTTCTGACGGATTGCCTCTGTAGCCGCAATGCCATCCATATCTGGCATATTTATATCCATCAGAATAACATCTGGCTCAAGTTCTTGTGCCATATCGATCGCTTCTCGACCAGTCCGCGCTACACCAACAACCTCGACATCAGATTCAAACTGAAGAAGTTTGCGAACATTCTCTCTGGTTTCAGCTACATCATCAACAATTAGCACACTGTATTTATCACTTGAAGCCATTTAATCTCCACATCACTAAATTGTTCTGAGATAGAAAATCCATCATGAATTATTAGGGAGTCGGTTCAGTAGTATTTCCTAAAGCAGGGTCTCCTAAAGCATCAATGCGAGGTTCAACTGCATATGGCAATTTTGCAGGCACAGGAATTGCATATTGACTAAGGAGAAATTGCAAGGTGGCAGCTTGTGTTTCAACCCTGGACGTATCTTTTGCACCTCGTAAAGTCAATGTCAGTTTGGCGCCTCCATACAGCATATAAGTCAAGGATGTTGCGTCCTGAGGTGAGACAACCAACGTAACAATATCAGGAGTAACAGGTGCTGGGGGAGCAGTATTCTCTCCCGGAGCAGGAGGCGGAGCATTCTCATCTGTATCTTCAGCAACAACTTGATCGGTTACGGGAAAATCTCCAAGCTTTAGCACAGCGACGTCCTGAATAACAGTTTGACAAACAGTACGCGGACGCTGATCTTCTTGAGGGACGATGTATACCGGTTGTTGCAAAGTTGGGTCAAGTTCAATTCGACCTTGCGGAGAGCCTGCCGCACCTATGGATGCCGAGAGACTTGGGGCTTCAAAGGGAAAGCCTGCAGCAAAAACAGATGCTGTACTATTAGGTAGTTTAGATTGGAAACCAGAATCAATGTCCACAAAAATGAAGCATGCAATCACATTCACATGAGCACCATCAGCAGCACCATAGGCGACAGAAGATAATCTAGAGACAGGTATGGCGATGGCTGTCATTCCAGGAGATATTAAATTGGCCCACTCGGGACCAATTGAAGCAATATCTCCCGTTTCGCCAATCATAGGTTGTGTAATAACTACGCCTTGCGCAATTGGATATTTCGCAATTTTCCCCACAACTTGCAAATCTCTTTGATCATATCGGAACATAACCCCAAAATCTGTTCCCTCTGGCAATGATATGCTCCCCAAAACCTCATCCGTAATTTCAGCCCCTTGCGGAATATTTTGTTTAGCAATGACAATATCAATTAAAACAGGCGCAGGAGCAGCTGCCTCCTCAGGTGCAGATCGGCTTCTCAAGAACAAATACGCTCCAGCCAGGACAACCAAAAGGAATAGTGCCAAGTAGATAAATATTCTTCCGCGACGCATAAATAGCTCCTCTCATTACTTCGGACACTTGAATAGATTTATTAAATAATACTCAAACAAGTACGTGAATTATACAGGATATTTCTTTAATTATAGTAGTAGAAAGCTGGGACAGCGCTAAAAAACGGTTTACTGCTATGCTACTGCAATAAATTTCTTAATTTTTCATATTTTTTGGGGGGTTACATATAATTTACCAGACTCTGGCCCTTTTCTTTCGGTGAGAAAAATTTAGTGGCATCACACCTTATTTATTCAATTCCTATAATTAATCAATTGTAGACTGATTATATTATTAACTAATAGGAATATATCCTAGAGCGACAAAGTTGATATTCTGGACCTGCTAATTTACTGCTGGAACAGAAAAGGCAACTCGGGTGCCCTTTCCTGCAGAGCTGTCAATATCAAAGCTTCCTCCCAACATTTCAACACGGTCCCGAATAAGTTTCAATCCCAAACTACTGCTATGGTCAATCATATCAATGTCAAACCCCTTCCCATTATCATCAACACTGACTTTTATTAGCTTATCACCTACATCAATAAAAACCTTAATAACAGTGGCGTGACTATGTCTGGAAGCATTACCCAGAAGCTCTTGCAAAGCACGAAATACCATCACTTCAAGATATGGTTCTAATCTTCTCTCTGTCCCAGAGACCAGGAGATTCATATCCATTCCTGATTGCTCCTTATAAGTATCCGCATAGCGGCGAATAGTGGGGATCAGGCCCAAGTCGTCAAGCATCATTGGGCGAAGTTCAAAAATAAAATTGCGAACTTTTTGAAAAGTACGCATTGCAGACGCTTTCAAATTGTTCAACTCCTCTTTTGCCTGATCAATATCCACAGAGAGGAGACGCATTGCTATTTCAGCCTGCAAAATAAAATTAGATAGTGCTTGAGCTGGTCCATCATGCATTTGTCTAGCCAAACGCTGCCGTTCAGATTCTTGAGCATTAACAATCATCTCAATGTTAGACGATTCACTCCGTGTGTTACCAACTGCTTGAGAGACTTTCTGGCTGCCACCACTTACTAGATGCAATACTTTTTTATAACGCCCAAGAAATGTTTTGTCATTTTCCAGTTTATCTAACTGACCACGCATTACTAGAAGGCGCTGCTGGGCATCCAAGGCTGAATCATAAGCCATACGAACTTCTTCAATAGACAAATCGGATGAATCTGATTGAATTTGCTGCAAATGCGTTGTAATGGCCGTATTTCGTTGCGTCAACTTACCTACTTCATCTTGACTTTGTTCAATCATTAAGGTTACTTCCCTTAATGATTTTTCTGTTTCATCTATCTCAGATTGAATATCAAGAATTTGGTCTTCCTCTAAATTTTGGTCGGTATTAGAAACAACCATATTAGTTTACTCCTAAGCATCCTGCTCATTATCATTCAATTGCACCCAACCTCGTTTCAAAGCGTAAACAACGGCTTGGGTACGATCATCAACACTAAATTTCCTAAGTATCGCGGTAACGTGATTCTTGACTGTTTGATGGCTAATTCCCAACAATATCGCAATTTCTTTATTACTCATTCCACGAACAACACAAGAAAGAACTTCCATTTCCCGTTTTGAGAGAGGGTGGAAAGGCATTCCTGGCTCACTATACGGGCGATTAGTTTTTGCTATTTGACTTTTAATCCAGGCATCCAATTCTTCACGAGTAAAAACTTGCTCAGCTACAACATATTTTCCTTTGAAAATTTCCCGGATGCTATGGATCAAGCGTTTTGGGCCAATTTCTTTCGCGCAATATGCAGCTGCTCCAGCAAGAGCAGCATGTAAAGCCTGCTCAAGATCATCATATCCTGTTAACAGTAAGACTCGTGTCGGGAGCTTATCTTGTACTATTCGATGTGTGATCTGTTGGCCATTCATACCAGGTAAATTAACATCAAGAACAGCAATGTCAGGCGAAAGTGTCCGAATCATTTCTAGGGCCTCTTTCCCTCCAGATGCCTGTCCAATCACAGTCATATCTGGTTCCAAAGAAAGCGCATCCACTACCCCCTGACGAAACAAGGGGTGATCGTCAATCACTACAAGTTTGATTTCTTCCATAGCTCTCATCTCAATTATTATCGAGTATAGCACGGAGCATTCATTGAAATATGACAACAAAATTCAAATTTATTACCGCACCCACTGATAAATAATCATATTTTCTCCACCAATAGCTGGGCTAAAATGGCCACCTGTATTATACACAAGAGGTAGCCCTTCTGACAGGGTTTCGTACCAAGAGGGAAATACGATAAGATAATCAACATTTCGTTTGTCCATATAGTCAGCGAGCTTAATTTCATCGCGTACAAAAGGGATTACCTCCGGGGAAACCAATCCGGCCAAATCTACCAGCTCACGCCCGTCAAAATATCCCAGGGCACCAATATCATGTGCAGCAATCAATGCGTCTGGCGGGATATGCTCCGAGACCCACTGGGCAGTAACTACCATTTCACTCTCAATAAATGCGACATCTTCCGCAAATGCATTCGCCCCCATCACCCAAAAACCGATCCAAACCAAAAGAACAGACAAACTCCACGCAGGAGCTACTACCCGCCCCCAACGCTTGGAACGAACTTCCATAATGAGTTGGATGGTCCCCCCCAAACCACACAGGAAAAAAATCGGCATGGCGGGCATCATATAGCGTCCATGCTGGTAAATAACAGGAAGTTTCCAGGCATAGATTGCCGCATTGCCTAAAAACCATAACATCCCTACCAGAAGGCCAAGGTCGCGGCGTTGCAATGCCCGCCAGCCAAAAACAAATATTCCAGGCAACAGCAAGGCTCCCGCACCAATTAACGGTAAATTTATTTCTGCCAAGAAACGCTTCCAAAGGGGAGCAAGCTCACGCAAGAGCGCATACTCAGCCTGTTTGGCATAAAAAGTATTCGGCCATGGTGTCCCCGTCAAAGAAAGATTGAAAAACAAATATAAAGAGAGAAAAATACCAAAACCCAGCGCAATGCCAAACAAATTGCGAAATATTTGTTTACCTCCGCCCTTTGATAATACCGCAACCACAACAACCGGGCCCAAGAGAGTGATGCCTCCAGGACGTACCCACAAACTGAGACCAATCAGCATGCCAAAAAGTAGAAAGTTCCGTTTCCCAGTAGCTAATAGAACCAGGACGGTGGTAATCAGGAGTGCATATAGGAGGGTTTCCATACCAGAGACTGCTGCCCAAACGAGATGCCACTCCCCAATTAGAAAAACTCCCACCCAGGGAAACGTGCTGTGGTATTCAGGGACTGTTTTACGTAGAAATCCCTCGCCTACTTCAGCCAGTCCCAATAATAAAACGCCACCTAAAAGAAAAGACCAGAAAAATGGAGAAATTTTCAGTAAATAACCAATTGCGAGCAACGCCGACCAAAGAGGCGCCGTTGAACCACCTGAAACTTGCCCCCGCCAAAAGGCCCACTCTCCCCAATACGCTAAGTTACGCGCATAGGTTTGATGGATCCAGGCGTCGTCAAGTGGAAATCCGATCCGAAATTTCAGGCTGCTGGCAATTAAATAGCCCCCCAAGCTGAACACAGCAGCGAGCACTAAAATTAAATTACGGCTGCTTTTTGATGACAAATATTTTCGCTCCTTCGATTTCTTTCAAAAATAACAAGTCATGGTGCGTGGCAGGTGCATCAAAAACAGGGATCAAACCCTGCGTAACTGCCCCCGGTTCAAGAATTAGGTAACCTGCGTCATACCGTGTCGCAATATCGAGAACTGTTTGCGCATCTCCATCTGGAAGTGCAAGGGCGCCACGTCCACCGGAGAGATAATAACCAGGGGGATTGGAGACGATGACTGCTGTGTGCTCGTCATCATTTTTCTGCGCCGATAGAACCTTTTCAATAAGTGCGTAACGGGGCACCCCCCGGTTTTGGGCTTGCTTCCGTGCCGAGGGAGAGATGACACGCCCCCAAAGAATAGTCAGCGTAAAGATCAGCGAAATCACAACGATACCCACGCGAAAGACTTGCCATGCCTCCCGCAAACGCCAACCACGCAGACGCGATATCCAAATAATAGCTTGCTCTAACCCAACTGGAGCAAGCGCCCACCAAAGGGACTGCAATGCCGCACCTGAGTGAAAAAAGGAGCCGCGTGCCCCGGCAAAGGGGAATATGATCGTCATAATTAAAGCGGTAGTTAGCCATGCGAGAGAACCAATACGGATAAGTTCATTTTTGCGATAATGCCAGGCACCCCAAATGATAAATGGCAAGAGAATAATTTCACCCTGGACGCCGAGTATCGTTCCCAAATTGAGTTTGAGGGCCCAAAACCGCGCTTCAAAGATCGCAGACCAACCTGAGGCTAGCCAAGTTTCCATTGTTAATGATCCAGCAGGGTACGAGAATATTTGATTATAAGAGGTCAGCCAGAGCATTTGGCCGCCACCGGGGGCGAGGATTGTGCCAAAGACGTCGAGGTTTCGGAGGAACCAGGGGAGTGTTGGGAGGAGATAGCCAACAATAAGAAAAAGAGGGAAGAGAAAAGAGGAAAAGGATTGTTTCTGGACAGAGTTTCGATAGGAAATAATGAGCGACAAAAAAGCAAAGATGAGCCAAATCACCCCATCGGCGCGGGAGAGATGCATAAGACCTGCGAGAAAGCCTAAGATCAGTGATTTGAGCCAGATTTGGCGGATCTTGAGAGCAAGGAGGAAGCCCCCGCCGAGAAGCATGTAAAGGGTAAAGGTATCTGTTGTGGTGAGAAAGGGAGCGTAATATCCGCTGAAGAGTGCGAGAAAGGCAGCGATCAGGGACAGGTCACGACGGGATGTAAGGCTAAATGCCAGGGCGGCGGTGATTAACGGAATCAAAGCCGAGAGTAGGATAAATATCCATTGCGCGGAAGCAAAGTCAAATCCGCGGGCGATACGCATCCCCAAAGCGGAGAGGATTGAAGCTAGCGGCATCCAATATGCGTGAGAGGGATGTGGTAACCCCTCCGGATCATCCAGATAATTCCAGAGGAAAGGCTCGGTAAATCCCTTTCCCTGAGCAAGTTGAAGACCGGTGACGTAGTAATAGTCTCCATCCAGGTAGCCAGGGGTAGATTGGAAAGAGGCAATACCAATCGCCAGGCCTAACGCAAGAATGAAAAGGAGAAGATATGTGCGATTTGTCATTTATAATTTCGGGATATTTCGTCCACCCACGTTCTTGGTGGGCTGATATACCACCACCGTAACCAATACAGAGCAATAAAAAGGAGAAGGGGCAGAAGGAATGTCAGCAATTGAAGACCGTGAGAGGCACGGTTGAAAAGCCCCCAGGAAAACAAAATAGAAATCGCAACAAGGGGAATGCCCCATTTGGCCTGGCGAGACCAACGATCTTCTGCAATTTTGAATACAAGCGCCAGGGGGAAAAACAAAATTGAATAAAATATCGGGGTAATGTGAATATTTAGAAATGGGGTTATTGCGAGACTAAGGCTGGCAACCCAAAAGAATTGTTGAAAATCACGATCACGCGCTGCGCGCCACTCGAGGAAAAGAATAAGCAGCAATATCCATTTGATGATATTCGCTATCAGAATACTGTTGGCAGGATTCCAGATTTGGATGATCTCGCTAAAAAGAAACCCCTGCGCACCACGCGCATTGGCAACGATAGAGCTGGCAAAGGGGGTGAACCATTTGGGTACAAGGACAAAGGATGTGCCAATGAGGGCCGTCAGACTCATTGTCAAAATACCAAAAACACGCCACTTTCGGGATTTGACCAGCCAAAAAATAACCAAAAGAAAAAGTAGCCCGCCAATTTGCCATCGGAGCACTCCAAAGGCAAGCAGGAGCCCGAGAAAACTATCCCAGCCATTCCGAGTAGCCACCAGGATCAAGAGAAGGGTGAGGGCACTAAATATTGCTCCACTGCCTTCAATGAGGGGATATAACCCATAAAAACTAATAAATAATGCCAGAAAATAGATAATTTTATTTGTCCGGGAAGTTTTCCATTCTGATAAATAGATGCTTAAAAACCCCACTACAAAGAGCGCAATTTCGGCAAAGCTCATCCAGAGCGCGCGGGCAAGATCGTAATTTTCGATCAGGCCAAAGGGAAAATAGAAAGAGAGAATATAAAAGGGAATATCAAGACGATAAGGGTATTCGCCATCGCCCGCAGGATGTCCATAAATCGCGATTTGTGTCTCACGGGCTGCATCAAGGGTATATGGGTTGGTTTGTTCGACTAAAAAACTACGTGCCCCTATCCAAGGGACCAGGAAGCTCTCGCCATCAGGTAAATGGGGAACAATTGTAAAATTCACCCAGAGTAAAATACCAAAAAAGAGAGAGAAAATAAGCAAGATCGTGGTGTAGGCTAGTATTTTTTCTTTCAAAAAAACTCCTGTCAAAGACAGATAATATTATAGAGCAAAATGTTGGATTTTGATTAAATTAAAAATGGGCGGAATAGCTCCACCCATGTACAGGGTAAATATTTTTTACGGCATTAAAATTGGCAAACGACCTGGGGAAATTTGATAGTCAGCCTCAAGTAATTCCCGATTGAAAAGTTCTCCATCTGTATGGGCAGGGGAACTTGTAGTGAGCTTTACGGTCAGGCGAGTGGTATGAATCTCAGTAATCTCGTCTTTTTCAACATAGCTACCTTCGCCTGGCTTCATCGTCAATGGGAGCAGACTCAACATTTTCAGGCGAGATTTAACATGACCAAAAACAAATGTCAATTTCCCATCAAAGGGATCGGCATGAGGGGCCATATAAAAGAGACCGCCTGTTTGGGCTCCATTCCCAACTGTGACAAGCGTTATTGGGCCGGTATACTCGCCATCATCCCATTTGAGTTCAGCCTGCCAACTTGTGCCGCGCTGGATGGCAGATAATGCCGCATATAAATAACGCGGTATTCCTTTCAACCAGCCAATTTGCTCCTGCAAAACAGTGACCATCGGCTCAAGACCAATGGCTGCATTATTGGCAAATGAACGTCCATTTACCGAACATAAATCCATCTGGCGAATTTTTCCAGCAGCAATGATTTTTGCCGCATCCTTCAAGTCTTTCGGCATATTTAAATTGCAGATCAAATCGTTTGCAGTTCCCATCGGGATGATGCCAAAGGTAGATAAAGGCTGACCCTCAGCAGCTGCATTTGCCAATCCATTAACAACCTCTCCAATTGTGCCATCGCCCCCGGCAGCAATAATTGGAGAAAACCCTTCTTTAACAGCTAGCTCTGCCAGCTCTGTACAATGATCGCGCCCTTCAGAAACGTCCAATTCAAACGCTACGCCGGCATCCGTGAGAGCAGATGAAGCTTCTGGCCAGCGTTTTTTTGACCCCCAGCGCGCAGAGTATGGATTAAGAATTACTTTCGCGGTCATAGCATTTCTCCTGTCAACAAAATCAACTACAGTATAGCTCAAATGGTTTTCTCAAAGACTGCAATTCTAATTCTCATTCGCAGAAAGCTCATTCAGATAATTAACTTCTTCATTTGATAAAGTCAGTTCGACAGCACCCAAACTATCATTGAGTTGGGAAATGGAGTTTGCACCAATTATTGGGCTCGAAATCGTCGGGTCTGCCAACTGCCAAGCTAAAGCAACCTGTGTCACAGTAGCATTATGAGCAGCAGAAATATCATCCATTTGTTCAAGCAAACGCCAACTCTTATCCGTGAAATATTGCGCCACACCTTCTGCGCGCGCAGATGTAGCTTTTTTATCTTGCCTGTACTTTCCGGTCAAAAAGCCGGCCGCGAGCGGGCTATAAGGAATTACACCAATATTTTTCTCACGGCAGATAGCCGCCAATTCGCTCTCATATTCGTCTCGATGAACTAAATTATAATGCGGCTGAAGAGTTTCAAAGCGTGCCAGGCCAAATTTCTCCGATACTTCCAACGCTTCAAGAAGTTGAGTTCCCGAGTAATTTGAACAACCGATAGCACGTACTTTCCCGGCTTTTACAAGATCATCAAGTGCACGTAAAGTCTCTTCGATCTCAACCCTGTCATCGGGCCAATGTGTTTGATAGAGATCAATATACTCAATCTGCAAACGCTGCAGGGAATTTTCAATCATATTCAGGATACGTTCTCTTGACAGCCCCTCGGTAGGTGGATCTCCCATCATGCCCCGCACCTTTGTGGCGATGATCAGATTCTCGCGCGGGATTTGGGCTTGCTTCCACCACCGACCAATGATCTCCTCCGAGATGCCTCCCGGGTTTCCGTCAGCCCAGCGAGAGTAAATATCGGCAGTATCAAAGAAATTTATGCCCGCCTCATAGCCGGCTGAGAGAATCTCAAATGAAGTCGCCTCGTCTGCTGTCCAGCCAAACTGCATCGTCCCTAAACAAAGTGCAGAAACCTCGATCCCCGTGCTGCCAAGTTTTCGATAATTCATTACTCCACCTCAATATAAATTCGCTTATTGATCTTTCCTTTTGATTTATAGTCCGCTACACGCAGCTTTCCCACTTCGGATGTATTTTTAACATGAGTGCCACCATCAGCTTGTAAATCCAGCCCAACGATCTCGATCGTGCGGATTTCGGTAATCCCCTCTGGCAGGAGGTTGATCTTCGTCCGAATCAAATCTGGAACCTGGAAGGCTTCCTCACGCGGCAATACCGCGACTTTCACATCGTGCCCTTTTTGGGCTTCAATATTAATTGCTTTTTCAATTTCCCTGACCAATTCACCGCGCATGGTCTCAAACTCAAAATCCATCCGTCCCTTGAGAATTTCCATATTACCACCGGTAACCAGGGCACCGTAATCTCGAAAGACAACCCCACAAAGAATATGCATTGCTGTGTGTGTGCGCATGAGTTGATAGCGGCGTTCCCAGTCAATCGAGCCATGAACAGTTGCTCCGACCTCGGGCAAATCCACATCCCCACCGAGAAAATGAAGGGCATCAGCACCTTTCTTCTTTACCTTCGTCACCGTGTATTCTGTCCCGGAAATGGTCAGCAAGCCAATATCACAGGGCTGTCCTCCACCTCCAGGGAAGAAAGCCGTTTGGTCAAGCACCACCGCGCAGGTTTCCGCATCCACATCCACTATTTTCGCATCAAATTCTTTAAGATAGCTGTTAGCCTGGCAAAGTAGTTCGGTCATGGTGTTCTCCGGGAATATTAAAAATCTCTGTTAAAATTCACCTATCTATTTTACTTGATATCGAGGGACTTTATGGAAAATACCAAAAATAATCAATGGGCAAGCTTGATTTTGGGTGCAGCTATCCTAATGGGAGGAATTGTTCGCCTGACCCCGGCACTGCTATCTGATTTTCCAATCATCGATGGCGGAATGTTCTATACAATGATCAAAGATATACAAGCAAACAATTATGCATTGCCTTTTTTTACAACCTATAATAACCAATCCATTCCATTTGTTTACCCCTTCCTTTCATTTTATATTACAGCATTTATCTCTGACATAACTCACATATCTGTGCTAAACCTTGTGCAGTATCTCCCTGCCATTGTCGCAACCCTTTCTATCCCGGCTTTTTATTGGATGGCAAAAAACTCATTGCAATCCTCTCAAACGGCTGTTTTGGCCACTCTGGCTTTTGCCTTCATCCCGCGCACTTTTTCATGGTTTGTTCTTGGAGGTGGAATAAGCCGATCTATTTATCAGCTTTTTATCATTTTGGCTGTTTCAGCCGGGTACAAATTATTTACAAGCAATGAGAGAAATAACAAATATCTCATTTTAACCATTCTTTTCAATAGCCTGACCGTACTCAGCCATCCCGAAGCAGCCATCCATGCAATTTCAATCGGGGTACTTTTAGTACTATTTTATGGAAGAAATCGTCAGGGGCTTGTTTATGCCTTCGCGATCGCAATCGGTGTTTTATTTACTACAGCCATATGGTGGATGCCGGCATTGTCGCGGCACAGCATGGCCCCCTTCATCTCAGCCATGCAAACTGGTGGTCATTCACTACTTTCATTTTGGGGAGCTCTTGTTCCACGTTTTGCCTCAGAACGGAATATCAGTATTTTCACTGTATTTGCCCTGCTTGGGATTGCGAGACAATTCCACAAGCGTGATTATTTTCTCATCGCATGGTTTGTATTACCCTTTATAGTCGAACCACGCAGCGCGTCAGCTATCAGCGTTTTTCCATTGGCGCTTTTATCTGGTATCGGTTTCGCAGAAATTATCATACCTGCACTTGCCAGTCATCTTAGACCCCAAGACAAAAATACTGAATGGACATATTATTTTCAACGCAGTCCCCTACTTCGGATTTCTTTGATCTATATAATTTTCATTTCCCTTGTGGGATCTTTTACCACAAGCCTGGATATTGCTTCCCATACTCTAAGCCAACCAGATCGAGAAGCGATGCAATGGGTTAAAGAAAACACGCCTCAATCCAGTCAATTTATAGTTTGGACTGGTTCAGCTGAACCATTTTCTGACCCTGTCCAGGAATGGTTCCCTGCGCTCACCAAACGGACCTCCCAAAACACAATCCAGGGACAGGAATGGATATTAGGCAAAAAATTTCAACAATTTCAGCAAAGCCTGGACGAATTACAAGCGTGTCTCGAGATCAATTGTGTCGACGATTGGGCAAAAGTAGTTGATCGAAGTTACGATTATATTTATGTACGCCAACCTTCCTTATTGGGAAAAGAAATTGAGTTATCAATTGAACCTCATATGGTTTATCAAACCGATTCAATAACAATCTATACCTTTGGAAAGAAAAATAACTAGCCACCTGACACTTTAATAATTGAATAGTTGATCGGCATCAATTCTCCAATA
>NZ_CEYOSI010000035.1:14469-20703 GCF_982879505.1 Candidatus Desulfolinea nitratireducens | reverse complement strand
GTATGACGATGGAAGAATTCAATGACCTTGACATCATCCTGATGCACAATACCAGCGAAGGCCACGCTTTGATCGCCGCTGCTGTCCAGCAGATGTGGACTGACAACCTGGGCGCAGATGTTCGTGTTGAAAATCAGGAATGGGGCGTTTACTTGAAGACCACCCAGAATGATGCGCCTCTTGATGGCATGCCGCATATTTGGCGTCTTGGTTGGTGTGCTGATTACCCGGATGAGAACAACTGGATCCACGAAGTCTTTAACTCAGACGAAGGCGAAAACCGCACACGCTCCGATAACGCTGACTTCAATGCGTTGACCGTTGCCGCTGGTGCAGCTGATAGCCCTGCCGAACGTGAAGCCCTTTACGAACAGGCTGAGCAGATGTTTGCAGAAGAGATGGTTGCTTATGCACCGATTTATCACTACACCACCGTTCGAGTCACCAAACCGTGGTTAACCCGTCAATTCCCGCCTTTGGGCGCGAATAATTTCTACGCCTGGACCCTTGATGATGCCGCTCGCGGTCAATAACCAATTGGTTTAGCTTAGATTGAAATACTGAAATATTTTTGGAGGGCGGAGGAATACTCCGCCCTCCAAAGAATCAAGAAAGAAGGCTGGCTATGCTTCGTTATATCATCCGTCGTATTTTGCAATTTATTCCTGTATTATTTGCAGTAACCTTATTTACATTTGTCATGATGCGTGCTATTCCGGGCGGCCCCTTTGATGCTATTGGGGATAAAACTTTACCTCCACAAGTTGTGGCTAATATTGAAGCAAAATATCATCTTGATTGGCCTATGTGGAAACAATTTGCATCCTATCTTTTGGGCGATAAAATTCTGGGTGAAGAGGGGCTTTCAAGAGGGGTTCTATTCGGTGATTTGGGCCTCTCGTTAAAATTTCGCGGACAAACTGTCAATGACATTGTCGCGACCACTTTACCCATCTCAGCACAACTCGGTTTTATGTCATTATTGTTGGCACTTATTATTGGAATTCCAACAGGAACCATCGCCGCGCTAAAGCAAAATACATGGATGGACTATACCAGTACCTTTGCTGCGGTTGTATTTATCTCGATCCCAAACCTTGTTTTGGCTCCTATCCTGATATGGATATTCTCTCTCAAGTTGGGCTGGTTCCCTGTTGCAACCTGGGGAGCAAAACCCCCATTTTTCCTGGGAATTTTCCCACGAATTAGCCAATTCAATTTGAATTATTTCTCCCACGCGATTTTACCTGTTTTTGCCTTGGGAACCTCATCTGCAGCAGGCATTGCTCGTCTAACAAGGGCAAGTTTATTACAAGTGATTAACGAAGATTATATCCGTACAGCTCGTGCCAAAGGATTACGTGAACAGACTGTAATTGCAATTCATGCCTTGAAAAACTCTCTAATTCCGGTTGTAACAATCTTGGGACCCGCTTTTGCCGCATTGGTGACAGGCACCTTTGTTGTTGAATTGATCTTTGGCATCAATGGGATGGGGAAGCATTTTGTTGCCAGCATTGGTAATCGAGATTACCCGGTCATTACCGGGGTTACACTAATCTACGCGGTAGTCCTTGTTATTGCAAATCTTGTGGTAGATATTACCTATGCCTGGCTTGATCCACGCATTCGCTTTGATTAGAAATAAACTGACTTGAAAGATTTCAGGAGATAGAATATGACTGTTGTTGATCTTGCACAAGAGACCGGTACGATTACGCGAAAAGAACGGAGTCTTTGGGCTGAAGCATTTCGCCGTCTGGTAAAAAATAAAATTGCTGTTTTGAGCGCAATTTTTATTATTGGGTTGGTATTGACAGCTGTTTTTGCTGATTATGTCGCACCTCATGATTTTGCCCGGCAGGATTTATTGGCAAATAATGCCGTTCCGGAGTGGATGATTTTTATGCTCCCGGAAGGGGCAGAAAATTATGCTCGAATTAGTGATTTTTATCCTCTAGCTGCAGATCATTTGGGACGTGATATTTTAAGTAGAACGATCTATGGTGCGCGTGTTTCTCTTACAGTTGCCCTGGTAGGCTCTGCCGTAAGTTTATTGGTCGGGGTCATTTACGGTATGGTTTCTGGTTATGTCGGCGGGCGTGTAGATAGTTTGATGATGCGTATTGTTGATTTTCTGTATGCCTTCCCATTTTTGGTGGTTGTGATTTTACTCCAAACCTACTTTAAAGCGATTGCAAGGCAGGGAACCAGTCAGGGGATTGGCCTTGCATTTATCAATATGAATAAGAGCATGGGGGGGTTGCTCTTCCTATTTATTGCGATCGGTTTGATCAATTGGCTTGGTATGGCTCGTATTGCCCGTGGCCAGGTACTTTCATATAAGAAAAAAGAATTTGTTGAAGCCGCGCGCGCAGTTGGTGCGAATGATACGCGTATCTTGGTTAAACACCTCTTCCCCAATATTCTTGGTCCATTGATCGTTGCAGAAACATTGACAATCCCTGGATATATCTTCACCGAGGCCTTCTTGAGCTTTATCGGTTTAGGTGTTGATCCGCCAACGCCGAGTTGGGGCATTATGATATCGGAAGCAGTACAAGGGTTGCGTTCTTATCCGAATCAACTTCTTCTTCCTGCTCTGGCACTCTCTCTAACAACACTTGCTTTTAACTTTCTTGGCGATGGGTTACGAGATGCATTTGATCCCCGTCAAAAGCAATAGTCGCTTCTTGCTATGACAGCAGGTTATATGGGGGAGTAAAGAAAGATTAATAAAAGATAAAACACTGTGGACGCAAGAATGCGTTTGCAGTGTTTTTTTCGGTAGGAGAAGAAATATTCGATGAATATAAAAAAACCTATTTTGCCCTTGATGATCCTTATTCTGGGCGCAATGATACTAATAAGTTGCGGCGGAAGACCAGAACGCAGCCGAAAACCATCTAATGATTGGGGGCGTGGGCTTCCTCTTGGTACAGATGCGACCGGGACAGTGGGTATGGTCGTTGAAGAAGATGGTGCTACCATACACGCAGTTTGGCCTTTTTGGGCAGAGGAAGGTGGGATTGGCATCCGCTACGTTCAACTTGGCAAAGCTGCCGAAATTCAGGTAGATCAAGTTGTAGTACAGACGCAAGGGCAGGTCCGTACTCCGCAGCTTTTTATCGCAAAAGATGAGAGCTTGCATTTGCTTTGGGCAAATCGCCCGGATACGGCTGCAAAATGGCAGTTATGGTATGCCCAATTTGACCATAAAGGCAATATCCAGGGTGAGTTGCTCCAGGTTTCAGATGCCAATTCCGGAGTTTCGCAATATGCTGTAGTGGAAGGTCGGAATGGTGGCATATTGGTTGCCTGGGAGGATATTCTTTCTGGCGGCATTAAATTGACAGAAATCTCTATTCTTGGGGAGAAGCAAGCCAACCCCAAGCGCGTGGTCGAAGCGGGGGTAAAACCAGATTTATGGGTTGATGAGCGAGGAAAAATCCATCTCGCCTGGCTAGACAATGATAATAACCTGCTCTACGCACGGACTGATGCTGATGTAGCCTCACCTCTTTCAGGCGAGAAACTCCTCCGCATCCCGCTTGGTACGGGAGCGACGTTGGATGGACCTGTTTTAGGGGTAGTGGACGGGAATGTGTATATTTTCTGGTCTGTTTTAAGCCAATCAGGATTAGAAGCAGGGACAGCGCGTACCGAATATGTTTTTTTCCCGCAGGGATCGCCAGACAAAGTTTCTGATGTCACGAGAATAGACGTGCTTCCGCTGGAAGAGCAGCCGTATCGGACGGATAGAGGCAGCTATGCTTACACTGAGCTTGTCCCTGCCACGTATATAAGTAATACCAGTCCTTATGTATATGCGCCGATGGTGATTCAACACCCTACTGGTGAGATGGCTATTGCTCTAGCCACCCGACAACAATATCGTTTGGATGGTTATGTTCAAATTGCAGTAGTGGTGATGGAAAATGGTGCATATAAGGGGTATACGATTGCGACAAAAACGCAGGCGATTTCCAGCGATCCTGTTTTGGATGCAGATGGAGCAGGTAATTTGCATTTGATCTGGCGGGATGGTTATTCAAAAGAGATTGTTTATTATACGACAACGGATGCCGAAACCCGAGCAGAGTTAGACCGCCCCACAATCCGAGATATACTGACCCTTGTTTTGGCCGGTGGATTAGAAAGTTTGACCGGGATACTGTTATTCCCGCTTGCTTTCCCCTGGATGTTCCCCGGATTGATTGTATTGATTATTTGGCGGCTGATCAGGAATGACGAAGATCTAAGCAATAAGGTTTCTGTAGCCCTCCTGGTGTTATCAGTCCTCATGTATCAGGGTTCTAAGATTTTGATCTTCCCAACGATGGTAGATTATATTCCCTTTTCTGCCTGGGTAGATATCCCTGCCAGTTGGCAAATGGTATTGCGAATAGGCGTACCCTTGCTGATATTGGGTATTGCGATCTGGGCATCAGAGTGGTCGCGAAAAAATCAGCAATCATCTTCTTTACGATACTATTTGGTTATCGTTATTGTTGATACAGTTTTAACATTGGCGATCTATGGGGTTAATTTTTTGGGTGCATATTAGTAGAAGAAGATCCATTATTCCTGGTTTGGGATGATATCAATATAGCAGGCAAAGATGCTAATGGCGACGATAAAAGGAAATAGAACCTTCCATTTTTCAAAAAGTCTTTTTTTATCTTTAGGGAAGCGTCTGCTATTTGGGGTTATTACGTTGGCCTTTATCCTTTTTCTCAGCTTTCTCGGGCTGGATATGGCGCGTGGTGTCCCCTTTGGAGATGCAGCCACCGAAGGGTTACGCAAATCGGTCACATATCTCGGCAATGCTATTAGGGGGGAATTTGGCGAAACCGCTGCAGGCGGATATTCTCTACTCCCGGTTCCGGTGATTGAGCTTGCCCCTGATATCATCACTCATAGTTTTGGGCTGCTGGCGGTTTCTATATTTCTCTCTGCTTTCGTTGGCGTTATCCTTGGACTGTGGTCTGCTGGTAAACGCTCGGGTTGGTCGTTATTAACCCTGATGTTATCAATTATTGGTATTTCGATCCCCAGTTTTTTTGCGGCAATGCTCCTGCAAATCGGGGTGGTGAAGATTGCACAGGCGACGGGGGAGATATTTCTTCCGGTTGGCGGATTTGGGTGGGATAAACATCTGATCCTGCCCGCATTGGTTTTGGCTGCCCGCCCTTTGGCACAGATCAGCCGAGTTACCTTTGTCACGGTTGAAGATGTTCTCTTGCAGGATTATGTTCGCACAGCGCATAGCAAAGGTATCCGTCAGCGTGCTATTACTGCGATCCATGTTTTTCGAAATGCTGCCATCCCGATCCTGACAACTATTGGTTTATCCCTTCGTTTTTCTCTCAGCAGTTTGCCCGTTGTCGAATTTTTCTTTGGTTGGGCGGGGATAGGTTTTACCCTGCTTAAGGCTATCTCTCAACGAGATGATAATCTTACCGTCATCCTTGCGTTGTCCCTTGGCATTCTTGTTATCCTTGTCAACATCCTGCTCGATATTCTTTACCATCTGATAGACCCACGTTTGGCAGACACCGCTCGGAATATTTCGAAAGATATGAAAAAGAGCTTCTTTGAGAGGCTTAATGATTTGCGGAAAGATATTGGCAATCTGGTAAGTGAAAACCCTTTCAAAAAATGGCAAATGGAGCAGGAAGAAAAGAAAGCCTCTCGCAGTCCTTTTACTGAGCTAGTTAAAAACAGACTTGAAGCTGCTTCTCCTGAGCAAAAAAGCGAGCGGGGGAAAGGCAGGCGGCGTGCCTGGTTGCAAGGTACTTTGGGCAACCTGCCTTTTATGGTCGGGGCGATCATTATTATTGGGATATTTGCAGTCATTATTTTGGGTCCGCAACTCGCCCCTCATAGCCCTTATACCACGAGGGGATTGACCATTGAAAATGGCGTCTTCTCTGTGCCACCCTTCGCACCGGATGAGACTTACCTTTGGGGAACGGACATGCTCGGACGCGATATTTTTAGTTTGGTTCTTTCCGGCGCACAGCAGACATTATTTTTAGCAATTTCCGTTGTTTTGGCGCGTATTCTGGTCGGGTTTCTGGCTGGGGCAATTGCAGGATGGCTGAATGAAAGCTGGTTCGATCGCTTTATCCTGGGGTTGGCAGAGGTCATTGCGGCTTTCCCGACATTGCTTTTGGCGATGATCCTTGTTCTCGCCTTCGGCATTCGGAAGGGTGTTGAGCCTTTTGTGAT
>NZ_CEYOSI010000035.1:12592-14369 GCF_982879505.1 Candidatus Desulfolinea nitratireducens | reverse complement strand
GAGGGTATCCGCCGTTTGATCGAGCGTGTCGGTGTTGAGGTGACGCGTGTTTTTGCTAATCGGTATACATTCATCGCCGCGACTTTGGCGGTAGCTGGTTTCTTTTGGCTGCGAGGCAGCACAGGAGATATAGCTTTTTATCAACGCCAGGCACGCTATTTTAATGGCGAGCAAGCCCTGGGTCATGTAGCGGTTCTCTCTAATCCAGCTATCAATGGGAGGGCATTAGGTAGTGCGGGGCTGGATATCGCGGCTGATTATATTGCCAAAAAATTCCAGAACCTTGGCATTCAGCCTGCCGGCGAAAAGACTACATATTTCCAGACCCGGTCTCGCGACTATCAAGAATTGAACAGCATTCCTGTTTTTGAAGTGGATGATGGCAAGCCTGCGCCTGTATACCATCAGGATTTTGTGGAATACGCAAATAGCTATTTCCGTAATTTAGGCGAGGGAGAAGGAAAACTTCATTTCATCACAACAGGGAATTTGCTCAGAACTGCCAGAGGGTTTTCCAGTCCCCGCCCCCCTCGGGCATTGGAGGAGCTGGATTTTACAGATGAGATTTTACTCGTCTTGTCGGAAGAAGCTGCAAACGATGTCCGCCTTGTTCCCAAAGCCGGACTTTTGATCGTGACGGATGATCAGCAAAAATTGCAACGCCGGTCCACGCTCTCCTCCCGTGATCCTTTTTCAAGGGTATTTGGAACCAATCGTGTCACAGGTAACGATATTCCGGCGATGTGGATAAGTGAAGAGATGGCAAACCGCTTGCTGGAAAGCAGCGGTTATCAGGTGCAAGAACTACGTTATCTTACTGAGGGCCTAAAACAGGACGAGGTCTTTGATTTTTCAATATCGAAGAACCTTTATATGGAGCTTGATGGAAGTCTCCGGGAAAAAGTTGAGGCAAGACATGTGATTGGGTATCTTCCAGGGAGCGCAGCGGTACCTGGCGAAGCACAATTGGACAATAAGATGATTGTTGTCCTTGCTCAATATGATAGTCCGCCTTTGCTCCCGGATGGGCAAATTCCTGTTGCGGCCAATGATAACGCCGCGGGTGTGGCAGTGATGCTCGAAGCGATCCGCACCATGAAGGAAAGTGGATACCAGCCTTATAAGACCTTCCTGTTTGTGGCCTATAGTGGGGAGGGATTGGAAGGCGGGGAATATGTACGGGCAGAGGTAGCGAAATTCTTGAGTGCAAAACTCGGGTTTTCCTCAGCTTATACGATTGATACAATTGTTGATTTACGCGGGCTGGGCACCAAAGATGGTGATCAACTCCTGTTATCAGTCAGCGGTAGTTTACGCCTGGCAAATCTCTTTGAATCTGCTGCCCGACGGATGGGAAATTCCATAGATCGGGCCGGTGAACGCGTTGATATCAGCATTGTTTTTGAAGATGGTACCAATTTCAATGCTGGCGGTGAGGAAGCTCCACGGATCGGTTTATTGTGGGAAGGCTGGGATAAAACATCCGGTACTACCATGGATACTTATGAGAATATCAGTGCTGCGCATCTTGAAGAGGGTGGAGAGACCCTGAGTTTGGCCCTGATGATCCTGGGGAGAGAAACAACCCAACAGTAATGCTTGAAAAAATGGAAAGCGGAGTGGGGCTTAAAAGCTCACTCCGCTTTTTGATTCATGAATGATATCTCTCTTTGAGATTATGCAAATATAAATTGAGATTGTTCTGCCACAGCCTCTGGCGAGAAAGATTGAATAATTTCTTTGATCTTCTGTAATTGAGATTCGACTGCTTTTGCAG
>NZ_CEYOSI010000035.1:11530-12582 GCF_982879505.1 Candidatus Desulfolinea nitratireducens | reverse complement strand
TGCAGGTACACCCGCTGGGGCGTAAGCGACATAAAGAACATGCGATGTCGCTGGAGTAATCGGGGATCGATTGTCTTGCCCATAAATGATCGTACAACTTACCCTCTCAGCATCTTTCATCACCATATCACCGGGGCGAAGGGATTGTAAATGCCCATTCATTTGGGGCATCTGCTCACCCTCGTGGGACACATCGATTAAAGTTGGCCCTTTTAATTTGGCAACATCATGCCCTGCAGTCAGGACAAAGGTTTCCACTTCCGCGATAAAATTTGCATCCACCAAAGGGGAGATGCTCGGTAAATTTTTCCCTTTCAACAAAATCGACTCAACTTGTAGCTGGACATGATAGGTTTTTTTGAAGCGCTTATAGTACTCTTTGTATGTCGATAAAACAGGCAGGGATACAAGATCCTGCCGGGTAAAGCCAGCATAGAGATCTCTAAGGCGTGCTTCGGTTTCTCTTTTTCGTTCCTCCAATTGAAGAGAAGCACTTTTATTATCAACGCCTGACAGTTCCAGGAGGCCTATAATAGCCCCGGGATGTCCCTTTTTCCATTCATCAGTTCCTGAAATTAAAAGCATGTGATTCTCCACATTATCCTATGGATTGATAGGGAAATTGTATCATTGGGCCAGTGTAGGAGTATAATTTTTAACTTCAAAAAGAGGTAAATTATGAAGCAAACTATCACCGACAATGAGTCAAAATATTTGCAGAGAGCTATTGAACTGGCACAAATCGCACGCGAGCATGGCAACCATCCTTTTGGCGCGTTACTTACAGATGGTAACGGAAATATTCTCTTGGAGGCAGAGAACACTGTTGTGACCGAAAAGGATTGCACCGCCCACGCCGAGACCAATCTGATGCGCGCCGCATCCAAAGTTTACTCAGAAGAAGAACTTGCGAAATGCACGCTCTACACAAGTACTGAACCCTGTCCAATGTGTACGGGCGCGATCTTCTGGGGAAATGTGGGGAAGGTGGTTTATGCCCTCAGCGAAGAAGGTTTATACGCATTAACTGGGGAAACGCCTTATAAGCTGGC
>NZ_CEYOSI010000035.1:8306-11520 GCF_982879505.1 Candidatus Desulfolinea nitratireducens | reverse complement strand
TGCTAGGGGGACGCATCCGGTTGAGGTGATTGGGCCACTCAATGAAGAAGAAGCACGCCAGGTTCATCTAGGATTTTGGACTGAGTAAAAAGACACTCAATGACGCCTTTATTCTGGTGATTTTCATTAGCCTATCTTCAGACCCCCAATAAACTCCCTGATCACAGAATCCTGTGGCACAAGCGAATCGTCGGGATGAGGGCTGATGGTCTGTAGCAAGTTGAAGATGCGTGTGGCCCGCTCGTAGGCATCCTGCCGCAGGGGATCATCTTTATATTTTTCCACCCATTCAGCAAAGCCATCGAATAATTTTGGCTTATATAATGCCAACTCATAGGGCATGCCGCTGTTGATTATAAAATCAGCAGACCCGGAATAGGGGATGATATTTCTCGTCTCACTCGAACGGACATAATGCCAGTGGGTCAGGGTCTTTTCGTAATCGTAAGCGCGATGGATCGCATCCCGCAGCATTCTGCGCATCAGGCGAATATCCGTCCAGCGGACATATTTGCCATGCTCATCTTTGAGTTGGAGCAGTGGCTCAATATACAGCCGGACCTTGCTGTCCGTGATCCCATCTGTCAGCGGAGGATATAAACCATACAGGCTGTCGATCAGAATGATATCGCCCTTCTTCAGTTTCATTGGCGTCTGGTTGGGATGCCGTTTGCCCGTCTTGAAATCATAGAAAGGCATGAGAACCTGGTCGCCAGCAAGGAGCTTATGCAGATGCTGATTGATCAGATCAATATCCAGCGCCTGGGGTGATTCGAAATCATAATCGCCAAACTCATCTTTGGGGTGCATCTCCAGATCAAAATAATAATTATCCAGATTCAATTCCACAAATTGCATCCCAAGCTTGCCAAGGCGGTGAGCGATCTTATTGGTCGTGGTTGTCTTCCCGGAAGATGAAGGACCCGCTACAATTGCCAGGCGTACTTCTTCTTTTCTTTCTTCAATCAGGACGCTTACTGAAGCAATATCTTCTTCATAGGCTGCCTCTGACTCAGCAATGACTTCCTTGATCTCGCCTTTTTCGACCCGCTGGTTGAGCTTCTGAACAGTATTCAATTCATGGTCTACAGCCCAATCCAGGGTTTTCCACATTTTTGCCCAGGGGATATATGCAGAGCGTTGTTCTGTGAGGGGATTTTCTTTTTGTCTGCGCCGCGTACGTTCCTCACGATACAAAATATAATGTTTCGCCACCTTGGCATGCCCGGCTTCGATCAATGTTTTTTCGACAACGTCCTGAATATTCTCCACGTTTGGATACTGTTTGGAGTGACATTGAGATTCCAGAGTTTCAATAACCTGATCGGCAAGTTTTTCGGCGGTTTTTTTATCCCGCCCCCCAACCGATACAGCCGCGCGGAAGATCGCATTGACGATTCGACTCCGTGAAAATGCGACCGTTGCCCCATTTCGTTTTATGACGTATTTTATCTTCGCCATAGCAGCACTCCAAATCTCCGATTATTGAGCGTCCCGCAGGTTTATGTCGCTTCGAATCTTGAATCCTGGGAACCTGCGGGACGTTTTACTTTAGTGGACATCAATAATGCGATTATAAAGTAAAGCTCTTGGCTAGTAAATTGGATTTTCCGTCTCGCTCTCAGCCTCAACTTGCTCCCGTGATTGGGCATTTGCCCGTCCCACCAGGAAAAGTGCGGGGGTCAGGAACAAGCCCGAGGTTGAGATCGCAGCGACGACGGAGACCAGTTTGGCGATCAATCCCACGCCAGGTCCTCCGGCGATCTGCCCGATGGCATCCACCTGGCTGGATATTGATAAGACAGTCGCCCGGGTTCCCGAATCCAATTTTTGATTCACCCAGGATGTATATAGAGGGATGGCAACCCTGCGCAGCACCATGATCAGCAGGAATATGCCAAGGGTCAGCAATAGGATTGGCGAAATCGCATATCCGATCAGGCTGATTGAGATCAACCCAGTGACAATGAGCATGGCTCGCCCGATGGCTTGCGGCTGGCTGGTATCGATTCGTTTTTCCATTGAGCGCATGGCAATAATGGTCAGTACCGTACCAATCGCACGCAATACGCCGAAAAAGGCGACCTGGTTGCCCATAAAGAATGCAGGTATTTCAAAGCTATCAATAAGATGTTTGACCCACAAACGGTCGAAACCTTCGCTATAGAGACCGTAGAATAGGCCGATCCACAGGATGGTTTTCAAACGAGGACGGGCGCGCACTGCCTGGATGCCTTCTTTGAATGTGTGAACCATTTGTCCCCAGGTATCGCGATCCTCTCTGGGTGTGGGTTTAAAGCCAGATTCGGGCATGGTCAGCATAAGGATCACGCCGATCAATAAGACTCCCATCCCACCCCAGCGGATCGGCATGGCGATATTTTCTCCACCGACCAGCACGGCGAGACCCGTACCAAGCAGAGCGGCATATTGCCCGAAGCGTGCAGCCCGCATGAAAAGTTTATTTGCATTATCTTCGCCAATTTCGTCGCTGATCCAGGCCTGCGTAGCGCCGCTGGTAAAGGTATATCCCAGCCCCCAGATGACCTGGGATAATAAGATGGGCAGGAAGGCCGGGAAGAATCCTTCGACCATAAATCCCAATCCCATCAGGATATAGCCGATGATGACCGAAAGCCTGCGCGAATAAATATCAGCGACGATGCCTGTGGGAATCTCAAAGATAAAGGCCGAAATTTCCAATGTGGTCCCGACCAGGATCAGTTGCAAGGGAGTCAGCCCCGCCACGGTGACCTGATAAAGGGAAGAGGCCACAAAGATCATCGGGAAAAATGTCGATGCAGCCATTTCTATAAAAAGATAGATCTTGGTGGCGCTAAAATTATTATTCAATATTTACCTCTAAAGATAGAACTGGCACTTGATTGTGCCAGTTCTTGTCGGGCTACGTTCAACTAAAGTACTCAAAATTCTTTGCGCCACAGATATTATTAAACCTGAGTTGTGGATAAGGGATCGGTGCGGGATTAATCCCTGCCTCAGGACATGAAAGTCGAATAAATCCGACTTCTTTCTTAGCCCGAAGGGTTTCCATGTGCTGAGTTAGGGCTTTAGCCCGCACGGGAAAGATGAGATACCCTAAATGCAACTCAGGTTACTAAAGCTCTTTTTTAAAAAAATAGCGTTTATAGCCAGGAGGGAAATCCTGGAGTTCGCCAAAAACCTGGTAGCCATGGTCTTTATAGAAACCCGG
>NZ_CEYOSI010000035.1:0-8296 GCF_982879505.1 Candidatus Desulfolinea nitratireducens | reverse complement strand
AGCTAAAGGTATCCAGATAGGCTTTTTTGGCGCCAAGTTTGATCCCTTCCTCTTCTAACTGCGTCAAAAGGCGATGTCCATACCCTTGCCCGCGAAGTTCCTCCTTGACCCATAAGAGATCAACATAGAGCCAACCCCAATAGACTTCGCCCAGGATACCGCCTGCAATTTCCCCTTCAGAATTCTGGAGCGCATAGCACAGCCGTTGGAAGTTATTATCCCCAACTTGATCAATATTATATTTACTAAGACCTCCGCCAATGATCCCCCAGGCAGATTCTTCCGGCTTTTCAATGGGAACGATCTGATATTCTTCATTCATGCGATTTTTTCAAATCCCCTATTCCTCAAAATTATTTTTAATTCTTCAACAAATCCCTCAACTCTCGCATCGCTGCATCTGGTTCCTTGAAATGGATGCCGTGCATTCCCAGCACTCGGGCGGCTTCGATATTTTCGATGAAGTCATCCACAAAGACCGCTTCTTCCGGGGCGATGCCCAATTTCTCCAGTGTAAACTTGTAGATGCGCTCATCTGGTTTGGCGATGCCAATTTCAGCGGAGATGAAGATCTGATTAAAGGCGCTCTCGATCTTCCATTTTTTGACCATTAACTGTCGCAGATCATCCCAGGCGTTGCTGAGCAGGGCCGTCGTATACTGCGGGCGGAGCGCAGTGATCGTTTTGATGATCTCGTAATCCACGACATCGCCGCCGAAGAATTGATCGTAAAATGATTCAATTTCGCTCTCAGGGAGGTCAAGCGAATGCATCACAAATTGCCAATGTTCCCGTGATGTAATCTCCCCGATCGATGCCCGATAGCTGGATTTATTAAACACGACCCTGTCCATCTCGGCATAAGATTTCCCAAAACGGAGGCCTAATTTTGTACGAGGGGCGCGGTCTTCTGTCCGCACCAGCACCCCGCCCAGGTCAAAAATTACGGCTTTGATGCTCATCGGTTACGATTGCGTTTTTTCTTTTCTTTCTTGGGTTTCCCTTTGCTCTCGGCAGCCTGTTTTGTTAGTGCAGCCTGTTTCTTCTCAAACTTGGCTGCCCTCTTGAGCATATCATCGTATTCTTCTTTCCAGTTCGGGTAGGTTTCCTCTAGCCGTTCGCTGGAAACGCGGTTGGCGCGCTGGCAATGATCGCAGGGGAAATCGTAACGTAGTAATCCTTCGTTTTCGATGGCGTACATGCCTGCGAGCGCGGCATCCTTATTCAGGGCAAACATTTTACTGCAGTGTGAACATTTTAATTGCATTGGAGACTCCTTTTTTGTGTACAGTCTCTGAGCGGAGCGCAGCCTCATCGCCTGTACCCGATAGGGTGAAGAGCGGATTCTTACAATACCGCCCTTCGACTACGGGCTCATTTCATTCGCCTTCCGCTCAGGGTCTTTTATTCTTTTATAGATTGTAAGCTAATTTCCTCACCAGCACGAATCTCTTTTGCATATTTATCGAATTTCGAAAAGATAGACATCCCAGCTTTTTTGTAAAGATCCAGAGCGCCTGTCAGGCTGCCTGCGTCCACACCAAGGCCGACTTTCGTTTTACCACGACGGTAGAACTCGCCAAAGGAATGATGCAGGAGAGCCAGCGCCAACCCCTTTTTGCGCCACGGGCGGCGGACTCCGAGGGTGGATACTCAGCCCATGGTTTCATCCTCATGTGAATAAGGTCGGCAAATATTAATACCCGCGATCTGATCCCCGTCCCAGGCGATGAACCACAGAGCGGGGTCATAATTCTCAGTCTCAATAAAATGATGCCGAAAACGTGGAAAGTCGTCTTCGAAATTCTCTTCCACATAACCATGATGATCTTTAAAGCAATCAATATCTGCCAGATAAACAGCTTCAAGATCGCGCGTGGGGTCAAACGGCTTCAGAACAATATCATTTGGCCAGCGAGGGGCGGGCGGCGGGGCATCCATTTCTATACGCATCTGGCAATAACTGCGATAGTGTTCATACCCCATATTCTCGAATAATTCTATCGCCGCCTCCACACGTCCATCCACACCAAGTTCCCAACAAACGCGTAAATAATCAGGCAGTCGATCGAGGACCTGCGAGGCTAAAATTTCAGCCCATTGCGTGAGATATGTGCCCAGACCGAGATTCTGATAATCGGGATGAACACGTACCCAAAGCCAGGGTCGGATCGGGGTTTCACCATGTGTCCACGCTTCGGCATAACCCACCAAGGTACCACTTTCGGTGAAAGCAAGGTGAGCGTTTTTTTCCGGGGAAAATCCGGGAGATTCAAATGAATTGAGAATCTCTTCTTCAGTTACTTCTTTGTATCCGAGGGCATCTTCTGCCCAAAGGTTGAACATCTCCGTACAGGCGGGGACGTCATCCATTGTTGCCGGACGGACAGTAAATCCTTCGGGGGGTTTAATGTTGGTCATTTTCTTTTTCCTTATTTTGAGACTTCGGACATCAGACACCAGACTTCAGACTTTAGTTTTTTGCTGAGATCTGATGTCTGTCGTCTCAAGTCTTATTCCTCTATCTCACGCCCGGGCCGAAATTCTTTTTCGTAGGAAACGTATTCTGATCCCACGCTCATCCCGGCACTTTTGTACAATCGGGTAGCACCAGTTTGGCTCTCCGCATCTACGCCCAGGCCGATTTTTTGTGTTCCGCGCTCGTAAAATGCAGCAAAGCTTTTGTTCAGTAATGCTATCCCTAAACCACGCTTTCGCCATGCAGGACGTACCCCAAGACTGGATACCCAGCCATTTCCCATCTTATAATGGTTTATTACATAGCCAGCTATTTCCTCACCATCCCACGCTATAAACCATAATTCAGGGAGATACTCGCTGCTTTCAATGAAGCGTCTTTTCCACTCATCAAAGGGAATGGGGGTAAATCCCCAATGATCTTTGAACGCTTCCTGATGTGCTTTATGTACCAAATGAGCGTGTGCTTTTTCATCAAAGAGGCGTAATTCAATCCCTTTATAAAAAACGGAGGTGGGCGGTTCTTTTTCAAGTTCAATTTCCATCCGCCAAAAAAAGCGAATTGGGGAGTAACCCTCCGCTTCGTGCATTGTACGGGCGACAATATCATCTATAGACATGCCATTGCGAATATAAACACGCAGATCTGGATCAGCTTTTTGCATTTCCTTGATGGCACGTTTATCAAGTGCGCGCAGCATGGTTGTGCCGATACCTTTTTCCAGATGATCAGGATGAACATACCCATCTCCCAGCAGGGAAGCATGTTTACTGCGATTGTAAAACTCTTCATACCCTACAACAGACCCTTCCTTTGTGGTAACCACCCAGGTGTCCGTTTCAAGGATGAGATTGGGGTCTTCCCATATTTCACGTAATTCATCAACAGTAGTGGCAACATCAGGATCTCCATCATGTAGACAAACATCGAAGATCAATTGGGTTACTACTTCGAGGTCATCCCAGGTTGCATTGCGCAGGGTATATCCTACAGGGAGTTTTAGTTCAGCCATTATATTTTCCTTTTTAGGAGACATCGGACTTCAGACTTTAGTCTTCAGCAAAAAACCGAGAACTGATGTCTGAGGTATATATTTATAATTTTGTGTTTTTGCTACCCGCTAAAGCGGTTACTACGATGTGAAAAATTAGTATGTCGTGTTTTAAGCACGAGGCATTATCGTCATCACATTCTCCGTTTTTGGCTCTTATGCTGAAGACTTAGGTCTGATGCCTAAAGTCTTCCTCCAGCAAACCCATGAAGACCAGATCCCAACGTTGATTATCACGATGGAGGGCATCACGAATGGCGCCCTCTACTTTGAAGCCAACATTTTCATAAGCCTGGATGGCGCGCGTATTATTAGAAAAAACATTTAAATTCAAACGATAGAGTCCGAGCTCATCAAAGGCATATCGGGAGAGTATTCGCATTGCATCCGAGCCATAACCCTGACCCCAATAGTCGCGATTGCCAATTCCGATCCCGACCCAACTGGTGCGATGATGCCAGGCGATGCCATCCAGCTCAATAAATCCGATCGGCTCTTCACTTTCGAGGGGGTAGATCATAAAATTGATTTCCTCAAAGGCTTCATTTTTTTGCTTATTTTCAAACCAATCTTTCATCTGATTTCCGCTCCACAAACGGACCGGATCACTGTCCAGGAGACGGGCGTATTCGGTATCCCGTCTCCATTCGGACATCAGTTTCCCGTCAATTTCAGGGTTCATCGCAAGCAGGCGAACTTTTTCACCGATAAAGATATTCTTAATCATTTTGTTCTCCATTTATCCAGTTGCTTGCAAGTAGGCCAAGGTGAAGGTTATCCCAACGGCAGCCAAACCGAAATATAGTTTTGCGGCGGCGGACTTCTTCTTCAAATCCTAATGCTTGCACTGTGGAGATCAATATTTTGTTATAGGCGGGGATGCTAATCCCGAGCCTGTGCATACTGATTTCGTTAAAGGCATATGTTTGCAATAATGCCAATGCCTCTCGTGTGGATGAGCGGCTATATTCGACCCAATCTTTCATGCTGATTGCGATTGAGGTTGCGCCATTGCTCCAATCAACCCAGGGGAAGCCAATGATTCCAAGCAATTTCTTATCATTGAGAGGGCGAATGCCAAACCAGAAGCTGTTTCGTTTTTCATCTTCTTCTTTGATGAGGGCATTAATCGCTTCTTTGGCTTGCGCTTTTGAAAGAGGTCGTGGTGCGGTCTCCTCAGAGAGGGCAATATAGCAACTGTCTTGTGTCCACGCGGAGAGGGCGTGAGCGTCATCCTCTGCGTCAATCGGGGTAAGGCAGATTGACGCAGAAGTAAACAGGGATGAGTTTTTCATCAGGATAACTCCTTTTTAGCGGTAGCAAGTTGAAGGTCCGCGCGCGGAGCGGGGCTTTCATCCTGCTTAAAATATTGATGGAAGATGACGAATCCGAGCGAGGCGGCCGCAGCCAGGATCCCGGATGCGTACCAGACCCAAAGAGGCTTGCCCGCATCCATCACCAGCCCGGCGAGGAGCGGACCGATCGCCCCCGGAATGAGCCACGAGATGCCGAAGACCGCCATATAACGCCCGCGCATTTCTTCGGGTGAGAATTTGGCAACGAGGGCTTGCGCAACGGGTGTAACGACCATTTCACCGATTGTGATGATCGCCATTGCGACCATGAAGATGGCATATTGGCCAGTGAAGCCATACATGACGAAGCCGACTGCATAGATTAGTGCACCTAGGGCCAACATGAGCATCGGCGGTCGGTCGCCGATTTTGCGTGTGATCACGAACTGGAAGAGAACGACCATAGTGGCGTTAAGACTCATCAGCATCCCAAAGCCGGATTCCGGAATTTGGTGAATATCGCGCAGGAAAACAGGGAGCGCGCCGTACATCTGCATATAAACGATGGTGACGACCATCGAGAGAAGCATGTAAATGATAAAGGCGTTGTCTTTGAAAACCTTTGCGTAGCCACGGAAGCTATCGGCAAAGCTGGGTCGAGCTTCTTTTTCTTCTTTCGCCGCTTTGGGAAGTGTTTCAGCGACCAATTTGTAGAAGAAAAAAGCGGTGATGGTGCTGGAGATCGCATCTGCGGCGAAGAGCATCATATAGGAGCGGGCGGCGATGAAACCGCCAATGGCGGGTCCAATCGCGACCGTTAAATTCATCGCAACACGCATGATGCCAAAGCCGTCTGCACGTTTTTCTTCAGGAAGTAGGTCGGTGATCATCGCCTGGCGGGCGGGTCCTGCCATATCGGCAAAGAGACCAGTGATAACTGCCATCAGGTAGAAAAGTTCAAGACGGTTAACCAGGCCCATACCGACACTGGTGAAGGCGCTGACAATCAGCCCGATGATGATGACTTTTTTGCGGCCGATCAGGTCGGTCAGTGCTCCACCAAAGATACTGCCAAAAAACTCCGAGACGGAGAAGATTGCAAAAAGGATACCGACTTCTGTCATCCCCACATCGAAATGTTTAGTGACGTAGAGGGCAAAGAAGGGGTAAAGCAAGGCTCCGCCGAGGTGGTCTACGAAGGATGCGCCGACGACAACCCAAAATTGAGGTGGGTATTCGGCGTAGATTTTTTTGGCGCGGGTGATCTGGTTTTGAAACATGATGTTTTCCTTTGTGCCCTCCCCCCCGCATCGCTTCGCTCGCTCCCCCTCTCCCGCAGAGCGGGAGAGGGAAGTTCGAGCGCAGCAAGAACGGGTGAGGGGGTGGTGAGGGTAAATAAAAAAGCCACAGAATTTCTTCCGTGACTTTAGATTACATAGGCAAATAAAAAAGCCACAGAGCAGAATGCTCTGTGGCTTAAGGTGTTTAGATAATTAGTCTACTAAAGGGCAACAGACGCACTCCGAGGAAGGATTAGGGTAGAAACATCGCCTTGGGGTACAAAGCAATAGATGTGGTTGGTCATGTTCATATTGTGCGTCTCCTTTCAAAAATTTTGCTGCTTGCGCAACGGGAGCTAGTCTATCATAAGATATTAGCGGTCGTCAAGGGTTTTCTTAAAAAAATTACTGGGCTACCAAAACAAAGATCCCATTATTATCTTCAGCGATGAAATCGGCGATACCATCACCAGTTACATCCGCAAAATGACAGGCTTTTTGACATCCACCACCTTTTCCCCAGGGTTCATAAGCAGGAAATCCGCTTCCAGTGGAGGGCAAAACATAAATGCCATCGTTATCCTCAGCGATCCAGTCGACTTTGCCATCCCCAGTCACATCTGCAAAATGGCAGGCTCTATGGCATCCGCCACCTTCTCCCCAGGGTTCAGCAGGACCAAACCCACTCCCGTTTGAGCGTAGGACAAAGATGCCGTTATTATCTTCGGCGATGAAGTCTGCAATCCCATCACCGGTCACATCTGAAAAATGGCAGGCTTTCTGGCATCCGCCTCCTTTTCCCCAGGGTTGGGCAGCACCAAATCCGCTCCCGGTCGAGGGTAAAACATAAATGCCGTCGTTATCTTCAGCGATAAAATCGGCTTTCCTATCACCGGTCACATCTGCAAAATGGCAGGCTTTATTGCATCCGCCGCCTTCCCCCCAGGGTTCGTGGGCGGCAAAACCGCTGCCTGTGGAAGGCATGACAAATATCCCGTTATTATCTTCGGCAATAAAATCCGCTTTGCCATCACCGGTCACGTCTGCAAAATGACAGGCTTTCTGACATCCACCACCGGACCACTTTTGATAGGGAGCAAACCCACTGCCTGTGGAAAGAAGGACATAAATCCCATCGTTGTCTTCGGCAATGAAATCGTCAAAACCATCTCCATTAACATCTGCAAAATGGCAGGCTTTATGACAGCCACCGCCCGCTCCCCATGGTTGCGCTGGTCCAAATCCCGTTGCCCGGGTGACTGCTGCTGGTGGCGCTTGTGGGACGACTTGAGCGGTCGGAGCAGGTGGATCACTTGAATTGTTATTACTGGGGGGTTGTTCATTATTGCCCCCACTCTGTTGACTCTCTATTGCAATTTGTGTCAATTGCAGGGCGTTTTGCGTGGCGGCCAGGTTGGCAGATGGGTCAGTTGTATTGGCCGGGCCAAGCAAACTACAGGCAAGAGACAGAAGAAGAATTGCTGCGAGGACGATAAGCTTTTTTGATTTCATGATGAACCTCCTTGAAAACATAGAAACGTGGTTTGTCCCAATTTACAGTCTTTTCTGTGAATTATTGTACTATGTTTTATCTATTCCCAGCTTAAAATCTAATTCCGTTAGTTTATCTTTGTTGAAGAGATCAGTATGCAGCCCGCATTCTGTTTTCCCTTTTCCTGACCAACGCCCTGCGCGCTCATTTTCCCCTGACAGTATCGCTCGTGTGCAGGGTTTGCATCCCACACTGGGATATTCAGAGAGCGGCAAGGGGTGGCGTGGAATGTTATTCTCAGTGATATAGTCCCAGATATCGGACTTAGTCCAGTTCAATAGCGGGGCAATCCGCAGCAGCCCATCCCGTTTATATTCGAGGATTTTGGCCTTGGCACGATTTTCTGTCTGGTCGCGGCGGATTCCCGTTAGCCATGCGTTGAGCCCCCCCATCGCTTTTTGCATCGGCTGTACTTTACGAATATAGCAGCACAGGTCAGGATCTGTTTCCGGTAGGTCTCGTCCAAAACGACGCAGAAAATTTTTCCAGCTTCTATCCGGGCGCAAGTCAACGATATTCAAATCCCAGATTGGTTCAAGTTGCTCACGATAAAAGAGCGTATCCCAAAAATGCAAACCTGTTTCAAGGAAGAAGATTTTTATTTTAGAATCCACTTCCATGACCATATGAATTAACGGA
>NZ_CEYOSI010000034.1:0-20901 GCF_982879505.1 Candidatus Desulfolinea nitratireducens | reverse complement strand
TTGCCTTTGCGATCGCAGCCCTTATTACAGGCCGCACCGATGATCGTTGGCTCCGCATCACCCGTCGCTGGACACTTTGGGCCTGGCTCTTCCTTTCATTGGGGCTGGTTCTAGGGATGCGCTGGGCTTACGATGTGCTTGGCTGGGGAGGCTATTGGGGCTGGGATCCGGTCGAAATCGCCGCGCTAATGCCCTGGCTGACAGGTACCGCTTTCCTGCACTCGGTCATGATCCAGGAAAAACGCGGGATGTTGAAGCATTGGAATATGATCCTGATCATTCTGACCTTTGATCTTGTTCTCTTTGGTACATTCCTGACCCGTTCAGGTGTCTTATCATCGGTCCACGCTTTCGCGCAAAGTGCAATCGGTCCGATGTTCTTTGTCTTTATCGGGTTCACCTTCATCACCTCGATTGGCTTATTGATCTATCGCTGGGCAGATTTGAAATCTGAAACCGAAATGAATTCGATGCTCTCCCGTGAGGCGCTCTTCCTGTTGAATAACCTTTTCTTCCTGAGCATTTTGGTCGTCAGCTTCTGGGGGGTAATCTTCCCCCTGCTTTCCGAGCTATTCACCGGCTCAAAAGTGACCGTTGGACCTCCCTTCTATGAGCGTGCCACCGGCCCGATCTGGGGTGGCCTGATCCTGTTGATGGGTGTTGCCCCCCTCTCTGCCTGGGGTCACTCCACCATTAAAACACTCGGGCGTGCCATTTGGAAACCAGCCCTCTTTGCCCTGCTCGCCCCCATTTATGCTTATCTCAGCGGTATCCACAATTGGATTGCCCTGGGCGGCTTCACCCTGGTAGCACTGGTCATCACTGTGACCCTCTACGAATTTTGGCGAGGGGCGCGTGCCCGCAGCCGTAAATCAGACGAGAATTTCATCACCGCCCTGTGGCAACTGATCAAGCGTAACCGCCGTCGCTATGGTGGCTATATCATCCATATCAGCATGGTTTTAATGGCGATCGGTATTATCGGTATCGAACTCTTTCAAACCGAAACTCAAAAACACATTGCTGTTAACGATACAATCTCACTGGCCGGTTATGACCTGCATTACGATCAATTGGATCAGTTCCGCCACAAAGATGGTCGTTGGATCACCCGTGCAGAAATTAGCGTAAGCAAGGATGGCGAGGACATTGGGAATATCGCTCCACGCTTCGATATTTACCCGGATGGGCAACCGATGACCATCCCCGGCGTTCGCAGCACCCTTGTTGATGATATTTACGTGGTTCTGATCAACTGGGAAGGAATCACCCCTGAAAGCACTCCATTCAAGGTTTATCACAACCCACTCGTAAAATGGGTCTGGATTGGCAGTTATGTTTTCATCATTGGTATTTTAATTGCAGCCTGGCCCGAAAAAGAGGATTAATAGATAAAAAAGTGCGTCGCACCTGTGGAAGGGCTTGCTACTGTTTAGGAAAGTTGCTGTGTCTATAAGCATTTCCCCATAAAAGGGATTACAGTTCCTGAGCGGAGCGACCAAACGGGAGCGCAGTCGCCTGTACCCGAATGGGTGAAGGATGAGTTATGCAAACGCCACGCTTCGTCTCCGCTCAGAGACTGGGTGCTTCTCAAAAAGGAATAATTATGAAAAAAATCTACCCTCTGATGCTGATCGTTATTCTGCTCGCTCTGCTCTCTGTGAGTACGGTTGCCGCCCAGGATGGTGTGGATGATGTCAGCGATGACCAGGTTAACGCCATTGCCAAACAACTTTTCTGCCCGGTCTGTGAGAATACGCCCCTCGATGTTTGTGAGACCCAAGCCTGCAAACAATGGCGTGAGCTGATCCGGTTGAAGATATCAGAAGGCTGGACAGAACCTGAGATCAAGCAGTATTTTGTCGATAATTACGGCGAACGCGTGCTTTCAGAACCGAAACGCGAGGGCTTCAGCTTGCTGGTCTATTTCGTACCGCCCATGATCATACTTTTTGGCGCAGTGATCCTCTTCCGCGCGTTGCGGGAATGGAAAATCGACGGGGACGATGCTCCTGAAATGGGGGCAAGCTCAGGGTTCACGGACGATTCGGGTGATTCCGATGATGATTATATTGCTCGCCTGGAAGAAGAAATGCGTAAACAAGACTAAAAATCCCTCCCCCGCAAGCAAGAGATGGACTGGTTCTCCTCCTGTGAAACGGGGGGAGTTAGAGGGGGGCAAAATGGAGAATAATATGACTGAAGAAAATATTCCTGAAAACACAGCCCCAAATCGAGGGGTACCGCTTTGGGCCCAGATCACCATCTGGACAGCTTTGGTTGCCCTGCTGGTGGTTGTCTTTATGGGCCTGCAACGCGCTCAACAAGGGCATGTGCCTGAGGGTAGTAAAACTGAAGGATTTAGCTTCACTATGCCGCTCTTCGATGGCTACGGGTATGAAGGCCAATCAGAGATCGCGCTGGAATCTTTGCGCGGCAAGATCGTGGTGCTCAATTTCTGGGCGTCCTGGTGTGTAACCTGCAAAGATGAGGCGCGTGAACTTGAAGAGGCCTGGCGCTATTATCAGCCCGGTGGCGAGGTGGTATTCCTCGGTATTGATTATGTCGATACGGAGCCTGAAGCGCTCAGCTACCTCAAGGAATTTGATATTACCTACCCCAACGGCCCCGATATGGGCACCAAAATTTCACAGGCCTTTCGCATTCAGGGTGTCCCTGAAACCTATTTTCTTGATCGAAATGGCGTTGTTAAGCATGTTCAACTTGGCCCATTCAGCTCTACCGGGCAGATCATGGCTCAGATCGAATCGCTCCTGGCTGAATAAAATATTTTACCCAAATACTCTCTTAGGTCTACATAACAAGAAAGAAAAACTATGGATATTGGCGCTATTTTCTTACTTCTCGCTTTGATAACTTTGGTTGGCATGTATCTGGCACAGCCCTTTTTGGAACGACGCAATCAAATCGTCTCTGCCGAAGAACTGGAACTATCTTCCCTTCTCGCTGAACGTGATCGTTATATTAGCGCGCTCAAGGAATTGGATTTTGATCATACCCTGGGCAAGATCCCAGCCGGGGAATATCCTGTCCAGCGCGAGGAATTGCTTAATAAAGGCGTGGACGCCCTCCGTCGTCTGGATGCTTATCAGGCTGGCGGGGCTCCGACAACGACAGCAGAAGATCGCCTTGAGGCCGTCATCGCTGCCCACCGTGCAGATGCAACTGATGCTCCTGGTGCGGATGGCACAGATGATGAACTTGAATCACTCATTGCAGCACGACGGAGCAAGCGCAAAGAAAAATCAGGAGGATTTTGCCCGAACTGCGGACATCCCATCCTGGGCAATGACAAATTCTGTACAAACTGCGGAAAAGCTAAATCGTAAATCCGTAATGATGGGGGTAAACTCACCCTGGCAAAAGGATCTCGTATGAAATCTCGTTTCATCATTTTATTCACTTTATCAGTGCTACTTTCATCCTGTGTTTCGTTGGCTGAGGATATTACGCCACCGCCGAATTACGTTGCCCCAACGCCTCGTCCAACAATGGCACCGGCCTGGCCTGAAAAAACTCCCAACGCCGCAAACGGCGCACCTATTTTCGCTGAAAAATGTGCTCCCTGCCACGGCGAGACGGGGCTGGGCGATGGTGTTCAAAGCGCACAACTTCCCAATCCCGCCACTGCGCTCGGTTCAGCCGATATCGCTGCAGAAGCTTCCCCGGTTGATTGGTACATTGCTGTCACAAAAGGAAATCTTGAATCATTCATGCCGCCCTTCACCAGTCTCTCTGATGCAGAACGCTGGGATGTGGTTGCCTATGCCTTTAGTTTGAGTACCTCCTCAGAGGAGATTGCTCGCGGCGAAAACCTGTATCAGGCTGAGTGTGCTGAATGTCATGGCGAAGATGGAACAGGGGCTACATCTACGATCGATTTTACAGACCAGGACTTCATGTCTACTCGCTCGGCAGCCTTGCAGGCAGAAACTATCATTGCTGGAACAGATAGCGACATGCCCCCTTATGGTGAGAAATTCAGCGATGCGGAAATTTCCGCGCTGACGAGTTATATCCGTTCCTTTACTTTTGACTTCGCCCTTGAAGAAGCGACCGCGGATGAACCGGTGGCTACCGAAGCCTCGGCTGTAGATACAGCAGAAACACCCCTCGCCGAATCCACACCCGATGGGGATGAGCAAACCCCAACAGAGGCAGTCGCGGCAGAGCCAACGGCACCCCCCATCCTGGAAGGTTTTGGGACCATTACCGGCACGGTTACAAATGGCTCGGGTGGTGAGCTGCCCTCAGGTTTAATCGTCGAATTGCAGGGCTACGATCATGATGTGGCGACTGGGAGCTTTAATGAAGCGCTCCTGGTAGAAGCACCCATCGCTGCAGATGGAACCTTTATTTTTGAAAATATCGAAATGCCCGATCAACGCGCTTTTGTGACAGTTGTCTATGAAGGCGAGCTCTCTTATGGCTCTGAGCCAGGGTTTGTGACTGAGGGGATCAACACACTCGACCTGCCCATCACTTATTATCCAACCAAAACTGATGCCTCTGTGCTGAGCGTGGATCGTTTGCATATCTTCTTTGAATTTCCTGACCCCAGCTTCGAGATCGTACAGGTTATAGAAGTTTTCGTGGTGACAAACCCAACCGATTATGCCATCGCTCCCGAAGAAGAGGGACAGGCTGTGCTTGAGTTCGTCCTGCCCGAAGATGCCGAAAATATTCAATTTGAAGACGGGGCTTTTGGCGAACGCTATACCAAAACAGAGCATGGCTTTGGCGATACCGCTGCCGTTGCACCAGGCATGGGACAGCACCAGATCATCGTTTTCTTCGAACTGCCATACGGCAAAAAGATGGACTTCACACAGGCGATCAATCACCCCATCAGTTCGGCCATTGCCATGGTTCCGCAAGGGATCAAGCTCAAAAGCGATATGCTCCAAAACAGCGGCCAACGCGACGCCCAAGGCTTGGTGTACGATGTTTACGCAAGCCAACCCCTACCGATTGGTGCAATGCTGACGATGAATATTTCGGGTAAACTTGCCTCCAATACTCCTGTCAGCGAAGCTGATTCACAGAAAAATATCATTTTTGGTGCCATTTCCTTTGGCGTCGTCTTGATCGGCGCGGGTCTGTGGTACTTTAGACGCAGCAAGGAAGACGACGATTTATACGATGACGATGATGAGGTCGAATTTGATGATGCTGAAAAGATCATGGATGCCATCATCGCCCTTGACGACGCATTTCGCGCTGGTGATATCAGCGAAGAAGTCTTCAATAAACGCCGCGCTGATTTAAAAACGCAGTTGAAAGAATTAATTTAAACACTTATGATAAAAGTTCGCAAACTCGTCAAACGTTTTGGTCTAAAAACAGTCTTGCGCGGCATGGATTTCTCCGTTGAATCGGGAGAATTCGTTGCCTTGATCGGGCCGAATGGCGCGGGGAAAACCACTTTTCTGCGCATCCTGGCCTCGTTGGCGCGTCCCTCCATGGGACTGGTGAGCGTTGCCGGGTATCAACTCCCCAGGCAGGCCGCAGATGTACGTCGACGGCTGGGAGTGGTTTCCCATCAACCCCTGCTCTATGTCGATCTGACGGCTGCCGAAAATATGACCTTCTATGGACGGATGTACAATCTTCCCAATCTTAATGACCGAATCGATGAGGTTATCGAGTTGGTCGGGTTAACAAATCGACGGAACGACCTCGTCCGGACATATTCCCGCGGGATGCAACAACGGCTTGCCATTGGGCGTGCTGTTCTCCACAACCCGGACGTGATACTCTTCGACGAGCCTTATACCGGTCTAGATCAGGATGCCTCTGCCATGCTCGATGAGGTACTCCGCACCGTCGCTGCCCGTGGTCGGACCGTGGTAATGACCTCTCATGATCTGGCCCGCACCGAGGATCTTGCCACCCGCTTTGATGTGCTCTCACGCGGCAAGATCGCAGCCTCAGCCACACATAAGGATTTTGGTTCAGGGAATTTACTGAGTTTCTACAAAGGTGTGCTGGAAGAGGGGAGGCAGAATTGAAAAAGATAATAGAAGATAGAAGTCCCCTCTCCCTCAGGGAGAGGGCGGAGGGTGAGGGTAAAACCCCCTCTGGCAACTACCTGCGTGCCATCGGCGCTGTCGCCTGGAAAGATCTGGCCGCAGAACTGCGCTCAAAAGAATTGCTTTCCGCGATGCTGGTCTTCGCCCTTTTGGTCATCTTTATCTTCAACTTCGCCCTTGAACTGGATGTGAAAACACGCGACTCAGTTACCTCCGGTGTTCTCTGGGTGACCTTTGTCTTTGCTGGAACTTTGGGTCTCAATCGCTCAATGGCCATCGAAAAAGATCGCGGCTGCCTGGATGGGCTGCTGCTCGCACCCGTCGATCGGAGCGCGATCTATTTTGGGAAGGCGATCAGCAATCTGGCCTTTATGTTGATTGTTGAAATCATTGTATTACCTGTTTATAGCCTTCTATACAATACCAATCTTTTTCAACCAGGTTTGCTTCTGATCATTCTGCTCGGATCTATCGGTTATACTGCTGTTGGCACCTTGCTCTCGGCAATGAGCGTCCAAACCCGCACAAGGGATGTGATGCTCCCAATCCTGCTTTTCCCAATCATTTTACCCGTTGTGATCGCAGCCATCAGGGCCAGCGGAGCCTATTTACAAAATATGCCCTTCGACCAGATTTTGCCCTGGCTCAACCTATTAATTGTTTACGATGTGATTTTCATTGCAGTCGCCTTTATGGTTTTTGACTACGTCGTTGAAGAATAATTTATTGGAGAATATTTTATGAAAACAAAACCTTCTGCACTCAAAGCACTCGATATTGCCTCTCTCATCCTGTTGGCCGTCGCCACTTACCTGGCATTGGTTTTTGCGCCAACCGAGCGGGTAATGGGAGATGTCCAACGTGTCTTCTACTTCCACGTCGCAACGGCCTGGGTCGGTTTACTGGGATTTGTCGCCGCGGGCGTGACCGGCATCATCTACCTGCGCACCCAGGACCTGAAATGGGATCTGGTGGAGCAGGCAGCAGTTGAGATCAGCCTGGTCTTCTTCTTTATTACCATTATCCTTGGTTCGATCTGGGCACGCCCGATCTGGAATACCTGGTGGACATGGGACCCGCGTCTGACCTCCGCCTCCATCGTTGAGCTGATCTACCTCGCCTACCTGATGCTGCGCCAGGGCATCGAAGATCCTGACCGCCGGGCACGTTTTGGCGCGGTCTACACCCTGGTTGGTGCGATCAGTGTTCCGATCACCTTTCTTTCCATCCGCCTCTTCCGCACCATTCACCCGGTCGTGATCGGCAATGAAAGTTCAGCTGCCGAAGGTGGCTTTGCCATGACCGGCGATATGAAAATCGCCTTCTTCTTCGCGCTTTTCGCCTTCACCATCATCTTTATCGATCTCTTCTGGAACCGCATCCGCCTCGGACATTTACAGCAAAAGGTGGAGCAATTGAAATTAAAGGTAATGGACTAAAAAACCTTAACACAAAGGTCACGAGGAATATCTTTGCCTGCACTGTGCGCAGGCACACGTGTGTTCTTTGAGCCTTTGTGGTGAATAAATAGGAGCCAAAAATGTTATTTCAAAATACCATCGATACGTCCAGTTATATGATCGCCGGATATTCAATTTTCTTCGGCGTGACCATTATTTACCTTTTCAGCCTCTACACTCGCTGGCGCAACCTGCTCCGCGATCTTGAAACACTGGAAGAATTGGAAGACAAATAAATCTACATTCTTTGATGACAGTTACTTTTGAAGTGACTGTCATCTTGGAAAAAGCCTGCCTTTGCAGGCTTTTTTGATTCCCAACAGTGCTATACTTTGGAGAAAGAGGTAAAACAAAAAAAGTATCTCAATATTCAGGCCAGGTATGAAACCAAATAGAATTATTTTAATCAGACACGGAGAATCAGAAGGAAATGTTGATCGGGAACAATATGGCAAAATTCCCGATTTCTCTCTGAATTTAACAGAAAAAGGGATAGATCAGGCCAGGAAAGCAGGCGCTGAAATAAAAAATATCATTGGTGCTGAAACGGTTGGCGTATATATCTCTCCCTTTTATCGAACACGACAGACTCTTAAATATCTCAGGGAAAATATCGAAGAAAATATTACCAGCGCATCCGAAGACCCTCGCATCCGCGAACAGGAATGGGGGCATCTCAGACCACTGGAAGAAAATGAAGACATAAAAATCGAGCGTAATGAATACAGTACATTTTACTTCCGAATTCCTGATGGAGAATCTGGCGCAGATGTTTTTGATCGGGTCAGTACCTTTCTGGAAACGCTCCATCGTGATTTTCGAAAACCGGACTTCCCCGAAAATGCGCTCATCGTTACTCACGGCATGACCTTACGTCTTTTCCTCATGCGCTGGTATCACTGGACAGTGGAAGAATTCGAAAATATCCGCAACCCAAAGAATTGTCAAATTATTGTCATGGAAAAGCAGGATGATGATAAATATGAACTAATTGGCGACCTGAAAAAGAGAAATCCTTGACAACCTTCAAAGCCATCTTCTCCCCCATTTCCGCCTCTGAAACGCTGAAAAAACGAGGGCAAGCCATTCGTGAGTGCGTCCGCGAGGTCGGGTTTCATGGCGCAACGGCGCTGGTCGCCATTGGCGTCGAATAAAATCCAAGTAGTGCCTCGCACCAAACCGATGGGAGCACCCCACACAGTACGGTGCGAGGCACTGCCTAATCATAAAAGGAAAAAATATGACCAACCCACATCTCTCTCTTGACCAGAAGATCGTCGGCGATATCTACACCAGCGGCGAGTCGATGGAAAATCTCTCGGTGCTCTGCGATGATTTCGGCTCCCGCTTTGGTGGCACAAAAGGCGAGCGTTTGGCCGCTGATTTCATCAAAGCCAAATATAAAGAATATGGCCTGAGCAATGCCCATCTGGAGCCTTTCGAATATCTTGGCTGGGAACGCGGCGAAGTTAAACTTGAGATCATCAGTCCGATCCAAAAAGAGATTCCCTGTATCACGCTGCCACATTCGCCACCTGTTACTATGGAGGCTGAAATCTTCGATATAGGCCCGGGTGCGCCAAATGATTTTGATACCCTTGGCGACAAGATCAAGGGCAAGATATTGATGACCAATAGTGAAATTTTCCCGAAGAAGGTCAAGCGCTGGGTCCATCGCCAGGAAAAATATGGGCGCAGTCTGATGGCGGGTGCGATCGGTTTTATTTTTGTCAACCATTATCCTGGCTACGGTCCGGCAACGGGTGGGATCGGCGATTATGACTCGGCAGGGCCAATTCCTGGCATTTCGATCACCAGGGAGGACGGTGCCTTTATCCAGCGGCTCGCGAAACGCAAGGGAACCGTCAAAATCAGGTTAACCAGCACTGACAAACTTTCCAAGATGACTTCCTGGAACGTGGTCGGCGAATTGCCCGGCACAGTGAAACCGGAGGAGATCATTATGCTCGGCAGTCATTACGATGGGCATGATATATCTCAAGGAGCCAGCGATCCGGCATCCGGTGTGGTTGCTGTAATGGAAGCTGCCCGGGTTTTGGCAAAATATGCCGGAAAACTACCGCGCACGATCCGCTTTGTGATGTGGGGCGTCGAAGAAATCGGCCTGCTTGGTTCCTATGAATATGCGCGTGCTCATGCCGACGAACTAGAGAATATTCGTTTCTATCTCAATATGGATGGCGCAGGTGGAAGCCCCTCCAAGGATATCAATCTTCATGAGTGGCCCTCCTTGCAGGATACTGTCGAAGGCTATCGAAAAGAAATGGCGCTTGATTTTGCGATTGGGCAGGCCTTCCATTCGGCTTCCGACCATTACCCCTTCCTGCTCAAGGGCGTAATCACCGCAGGCATCGAAGCCGTCCAAATAACCCGTGGCGGACGCGGGTATGGTCACACACAATACGACACGGTGGATAAGGTCACCTTGCAGGGTTTGCAGGATGCGGCCTCCATGGCGGCCCGGATGGCGCTCCGCGTTGCGCTCGAGGAAAATTGGCCTGCTTCCCCGCGGGATGCAGAATCTGTTGACAAGCTTTTGAATCAGCCGGACCGCACCGAGATTCAGGCTTATCTCAAAAGGGTGAAAGCTTTTTACAAAGAAATTGCATAATGTCTCTTCAAGTTGCCATCATCGGAGGTGGCCCTGCTGGATTGATGGCCGCAGAGGTCTTGCAAAATAGCGGTGTAAAAGTTTCGCTCTATGAAGCCATGCCTTCCCCGGGACGGAAATTCCTCGTCGCGGGGAAGGGTGGTCTAAACCTGACCCATTCGGAGCCATACGAAGATTTTCTCTCTCGATATGGTTCACGTCGCCCACAAATCGAGCCTTTGCTGGATGTCTTCGGCCCAAAAGAACTCTGCGCATGGGTAGATAAACTCGGCGTAGAAACCTTCATCGGATCATCAGGGCGTGTTTTCCCCAAAGGAATGAAAACCACTCCCCTTCTGAATGCCTGGCTGGATCAACTAAAAGACAGCGGTCTGCAAATTTTTATACGACACAAGTGGATCGGTTGGGGCGAAGATAACTCCCTTCACTTTGAGACACCCGATGGAGAGAAAATCGTAGAAGCGGATGCGACCATCCTTGCATTGGGTGGTGGCAGCCGACCGGAATTGGGCAGTGATGGAAGCTGGATTCCACTTTTGATAGAACGTGGGGTTGAAATTGCCCCTTTGAAACCCTCCAATTGCGGGTTTGACCTCAACTGGACCGATCTTTTTCGGGATAAATTTGAAGGGGAGCCCATAAAGCCAGTGGCAATCAGTTTTAAGGATGAAAGAAAGCAAGGGGAATTTATTATCACGAATAACGGCATTGAAGGCAGCTTGATCTATGCTTTCTCCGCGAAAATAAGAGATGAAATCGAGCGGGCCGGTAGTGCAACCATAGAACTCGACCTGATGCCCGATTGGACAGAAGCGCTTCTGATTGAGAAATTATCCCAACCGCGCGGCTCACGATCCGTCTCCAGTCATCTGAAAAGAACAATAAATCTTACCGGGGTGAAAACTGGCCTGCTCTGGGAGTATCTACAAAAGAAGGATTTCCTCGATCCCAAAAAGCTGGCCACAAAGATCAAAGCTTTGCCCCTTCCCCTGGTTTCAGCACGTCCAATCGAGGAAGCGATCAGCAGCGCGGGCGGCGTTGCCTTTGAAGCCCTCACTGAAAACTTGATGATCCGCACGCTGCCAGGGATATTTTGCGCCGGGGAGATGCTGGATTGGGAAGCGCCGACCGGGGGGTATTTGTTAACAGCCTGTTTTGCAAGCGGGCACGCCGCAGGTCAGGGCGCGCTGGATTGGCTTTCAGAGTAGTGGGAAAATTCAGTGATAAAGTTGGATGCCTTGCGTAGCCGACCAATATTGTCTGATCGCATCTTTCATCTGTTCATCACCCCCAAATAAGACTACATTTTGAGATTCGTAAGCGGCGACAGCCTCCTGCCAGATCTGCATTTCACCTTCTGGAATGGGATATTCTCTTGCGGATAAATTTTCCGTCATCTCAGCGTGCTGTTCAGGATGCTCCAGCGCATAGGGGATATCGGCATAATACATTAATGGATGTCCTGTCCTTTCGGCAGCCTGACGAACGATAAGATGATCGGGGTGTTTGCCAATAGTCAATGGGCAGACGAGGACATCGCCCTTGAGAAGATTCTCCTGCAAATCGAGGGCAATTCTTTTAATTAAGGCATCGTCAGCGGGGTGAGGTGGGGCAGGAAATTCTCCTGCAAAGAGGTCCTCAGTGTAAAGAGGTTCTCCATCAGCATCATGACGGTATATGCAGTCCAGAAAATCGAAATAACGAGGCATTGCTCCTGCACGCTGCGCAGCTAAACGGTCTTCTGATAAGCGCATGATTAAGGTCTCTTTGGCGGTATCAGTTCCCCAGTCCGCTTGTACCGAGAGGGCTAAATCGGAGAGGGCTGCATTTGCAGATGGCATCCCGCTCATCAAGTTCCAGATTTCAACAGTATCCCCAGCTTGAGATTGTTGATAGATCAAGCCACCACAGGCGAGAATGGCATCGTCCAGATGGGGAGAAAGATATATCCAGCGCATGGGGATGTTGTACCACAAAAATCATGACACATTCCGAATCTAATTTTTGGAATAGATTTTTGATTATTAAACATGGTACATTTTGCCCCCACCCTGCCCTCCCCCGCCAGACTCACAAAATGGTTGACCCAGGTTTTTTTAGCGGGTGAGGAAAGCAACTTTGGGGTTGTGGAACGGGCTTGCCGTTCCACAACCCCAGCTAAAACAGTCCCCCCTTCCAGGATTTGGAAGGGGGGACCACAGGGGGAATGGCGAAAAAAAAACACCTTGTATTCAAGAAGACTTAAAATTCGAGTGTATCAAGTCTCAGCAGTATAGTTTTCTCAGGTGAGTGGTTCTCTAAAATCGTAAATCCCGTTCCGGATGGCATATTTGCTATCGCAGCTCGAACAAATCAGCATCTCAGGCCTCTCTTCGAGCGGTGCCTGATCACATTGAGGACATTGGAAAAATGCGCTTTCTGGCGCTATGGCTGTTTCTCCTACTGCTTCACTAAGCGTAAAAACAGAGGGTGTCAACTGCCACCAATTACCAGTCAGCTGGGCAAAAGAACCTAGCCAGGCCAAGAAATTCGCGGGAAAGATTTTCTTTAGGATTCCAATTCTGAAATGCGACACGGTCAGTTGTCGTTCAAGTGCAAACCCCTCTTCTTTGAGCCAACGACGTACAGTTTCGGGATGAAAGTCAAAATTGAGGGCTGCAAATTCGACTGGCTCAGGCGTAAAGGGGCTCCAATCCTGACGGCGTAGCATATATCGCAAAATGGATTTTAGATTGAGCTTGTTGGCATATTCAAGGATAAATCTGGCAGAGGGCTGTAGAACACGGCGTACCTCTCGGAGTACAGCGGGGGCATCCTTCATATGATGCAGGGTACGGATCATGGTTGCGCCATCAAAGAGACCATCCACAAAAGGAAGCTTGTAGGCATCTGCGGCAACGAAGATATAACGGTCACTTTCTCCAAGCCGTTCCTGGGCTTGCTCGAGTTGGGTGCGCGAGTAGTCGAGCAATACGATGCGTTGAAAACCTTGATAACGTGGGGTATTACGTCCCGCACCGGCGCCAACCTCAAGGAGGAGTTTACCGCTTTTGGGCAAGAGCCGTTTTAGCGCAATCGCTTCTGCAAGGTCTTCATAGACACGACCGCCCTGATCCCAAAAGGAGCTTTGGTAATCAGAGCCTTCGTAGTCACAAACTGGAGGGGTTGTCATCAGCATTCAGTATTCAGTATTCAGTGGTCAGTCTGCAAAGTAGTCTGCTTGTATTTCACTAACTTTCGAAGGGTTACAAAACAATGAAGATTTTCTCATCATACCGCCAAGTAGTCGACCAACTTCAGCAGATTTCCCCAAGAGTATTTCGGCTTTCTCTTGAGAAATATATCCACTATCCTTTGCTACACCAATCCAATGCTGGGTTTCCAGTTGCTCTCCATCAGCATCGGTTAGTTTGCTAATAAAATGTTTCTCATAACGGCGTTTTCCCCAAGCCTCTGCAATTTGTGCACCAACGGAGCGAGATGAGCGACGTATTTGATCTGTCAAAGAGAAAATTTCTTCTCGTGGAAAAGATTTTGTCGTTTCAAAAATCAATTGCCAGAGTACACTCGCTTTTTGATAAACAATCAAATCCTGAAATCTTGATGCGTAACTCATCTTCACGCTCCAACTGACCACTGCTTCCTGATTACTGCTCTAGCTTCCGTTACCGTTGAAGCCACGCCCCATTCCACGATAGTTAAATCCAAGTTCACGGGCTTCTGCTGGGTCGTAAATATTTCTTGCGTCAAAGATGACGGGGGTCTTCATCAGGCCTTTGACCTTTTTCAGACTGAGTTGTTTAAATTCATTCCACTCTGTGACGACGATCAGAGCATCGCAACCTTCGGCCATTGAGTAGGGATCGTCAAACATTTTTACGGCCGGAAGCAGACCTCGGGCAACATCCATTGAAACGGGATCGTATCCACGCACGGTCGCGCCGGCGGCGTTGAGGGCTTTGGCAATATCCGTCGATGGGGCATCCCGCATATCGTCGGTATTCGGTTTGAAGGCCAACCCCAGCAATCCGATCGTTTTTTCTTTTATGCTCCCATCCAACATCTCGGTAAGATGTTCAACAACCAACTCCCGGCGGCGGTAATTCACTATCATCGTCTCGTTCAAAATTTTCGGATCGAGACCTTTTTCCTCAGCCATAAAGGCCAGCGCTCTGACATCTTTCGGGAAACAGGAACCACCCCAACCAAGACCGGCATCGAGGAACATCGGACCGATACGCTTATCGTATCCCATACCAACGGAAACCTCTTTTACATCAGCCCCGAGGACTTCACAAATATCGGCAACCTCATTGATGAAGGAGATTTTGGTCGCCAGGAATGCGTTGGATGCGTATTTGATCATCTCAGCCGTACGGAGGTTTGTGATCACAATCGGCGCACGTAAGGGGAGGTGAAGGTGAGCAACTTTCTCGGCCGCTTCCATGTCCTGCGAACCCAAAACTGTGCGATGCGGGTTCATGAAGTCGCCAATCGCTGAGCCCTCACGCAGAAATTCAGGGCAGGAGACCACTGAAAAATCAATCGGTTTTGGTTGTGCTTCTTTAACGATATCAGCAACCCAGTCACCAGTTCCAACTGGCACCGTGGATTTATTGATCAGGATCAGCGGCTCGGTCATATTTTCGGCAATGGAACGAGCGGCAGCAGCAACATATTGTAAATCTGCATCACCCTCAACACCAGAGGGCGTTCCTACAGCGATAAAAGCAAACTCTGTCCCATCGAGGGCTTCTTTATAAGAGGTGGTGAAGGAAAGACGGCCTGCCTTCACATTTCGCTCAACCAATTCGTCAAGCCCTGGTTCATAGATCGGCATAATCCCTTTATTGAGATTTGCGACACGCTTTTCATCAATATCCAGCGCAATTACACGGTTTCCCAGATCAGCAAAGCAGGCTCCAGAAACAATGCCCACATAACCAACGCCAACAACACATATTTGTTTCATATTTTCCTCACAGAAAGTATTTATTTACACGAAGTAACGGCCCTTAATATACCAGATAAGTCGAGGAGGCGATAATGTATATTGTCATCTCTGCAGGCAGAATTTACAGTTATTACCCAAGCAAATTAACCCTCTGCTGTGGGAGTAATTGTTAGGGTCGGTGTCGGCGTCAACGAGGGGGTTAATGTCTGTGAAGGTGTATACGTTGGCGTTGGCGTTAATGTAATCACAGGTAAACGTGAGTTCCCTAATAAGCCCAGCAATTCAATATACACCCAACCCAATTCCAGGTCCTGATACTCTTCGGGCTGATTGGCAGCAATCCGCAACCAGGTACCCTCCACGTTGCTGGCATCAAAGAACAAACAATCTTCATCTCCCAGATTTCCAATTGCACCATATTGTGTACTTGGTCCTATGCGCACATTTACAAGAAAAGCATTGATGCAATAGCGCAAACCTTCAGGACGACCAGGAATTGGCGGTGCGAGTGAAGGAGTCCGTGTTGGGGTTTTGGTCGGGGTATTTGTATCAGGACCAGGTGGCGTTTTTGTTGGCGGACTTTTGGTAAAAGTGGGGGTGAATGATAATGCAATTTGCGTCAGTCTTGCTTCCGCGGTCTGTGTCCCTTTCCATGAGTATTCATAGGGCAAGCGTGATTGTAAATAACCAAAAACAGCTACAATGATCACTCCCAGCACACTTATTATGGCAACAATGACTTCGGTGGAAAGCTGAAGCCCTGCTGTTTTTTTCTTATCTGTTGTTGAAGGCTCGCTCATCAGAAAACTCCAAATTTTTATCTAAAAAGACCACGTAAATATACTATGCCTTGCCTCTTACTGCAACTTGGCAGGGAGATTATTTATTGGTATATTCTACGCACCATGAAAATACTCTTCGTTGCCGATGGACGCTCCCCAATCGCCCTCAACTGGATCAAATACTGGGCAGAGCAAAACCATGATGTTTTTCTCGCCTCAACATTTCCCTGCGACCCGGATCTGCCGCTCGCACGCGTGGACTTTCTGCCGGTTGCCTTTAGTCGGGCAAAATCCGCCCCTGCGGCAGGATCCCGTCAAAAGAAATCCCTGCTCTGGGGCGCTGCAACGATAAAATTACGCACTGCCATCCGCCATTGGTTGGGACCGCTAACCTTGCCCAGATCCGCCAAGCTGCTCAATAAAATCATTGCTGAAATTCAGCCCGATATTGTCCATGCCATGCGTGTTCCCTACGAGGGGATGCTCGCCGGAACTGCCAAACTCGCCGCAACTGCCAAAAATCTCAGCGCTCAGAAATTCCCGCCTCTGCTGATCTCCATCTGGGGGAACGATTTCACCCTCCATGCCCCCTCCTCCCCGCTTATGCGACTTTATACCCGCAAGGCATTACAAGCCGCCGACGCGCTCCATGCCGATTGTCAGCGTGATATCCATCTGGCAGAAAAGTGGGGATTTGACGCGTCTCGCCCCAGCATTGTTTTGCCCGGCGGCGGCGGGATTGACCAGAACATCTTTTATCCGCCTATCGAGAAGAAATCAGTTCCTGAGCGGAGCGGAGCGCAGTCGCAGGACGACATCTCCAAGAAGCGCTCTTCGACTGCGCCTATACAACCATTAGGGCTCCGCTCAGAGACCGGTGAGACACTCGTCATCAACCCTCGGGGCTTTCGGGGCTACGTCCGCAACGATACATTCTTCAAGGCAATTCCATTGGTCCTGGAAAAACTTCCCGAGGTGAAATTTATCTGCCCAACGATGGCGGGAGAAAGTCAGGCCGAGGCTTGGATCCAGGAGCTGGGAATCTCAAAATCGGTTGAATTGACCCCGCCCCTTGCGCGGGAGCAACTTGCAGATACTTTCCGGCGCGCGCAGGTTTTGGTTTCTCCCAGCACGCACGACGGGACGCCGAATTCTCTCCTTGAAGGAATGGCCTGTGGCTGCTTCCCCATCGCAGGTGATCTGGAATCCATTCGGGAGTGGATCAAGCCCAACGTCAACGGGTTGCTTGTTGATCCTTCCAATGAGAGAGAATTGGCAGATGCGATCATCCGCGCTTTAAATGACGATGGCCTGCGGGTGCAAGCCATCGTGGAAAATCAAAAGATCATCGCCACCCGCGCGGAGTATGGGCACAGCATGGCACAGGCGGTAAAGTTTACAAAAAAAATGCTTCGTAAAACGTAAAAAAAACTATGCTGCGGGAGGTGGGGGTGTGCGCAGCTCGTCCAAACGCTCCCTCAACTCAATCCGACGCGAGTCTGCAGCATTTCGGATTTCAGCCTGAAAAGCCACTCCGCGCTCACGTAACTCGCCGCGCAATTTTTCACCAGATTCGGGGGCGAGCAGTAAGGCAATTGTAGAACCGACCAAACTGCCAACAATAATACCGATCATAAAACCAAACATTTTTCGCATGGGATTCTCCATCTAAAAGTCAATCAACCTCCCTATTATAACGGGTTCCATTGGGAAAGGTAGGGTGATCCTGTCATTAAAAGAACTCAACCTTTGCATTAGCTGAATTTTGTGGAATAATAGCCAGACCGCGCGTATCCTCGTGAACGCGACGATGAAAATTTATTCAAGATATCCAGGCTCAGGGGGCAAAGCCAACGGACTCTACCTGTCAAAGGAGGGTACCATGTCCACAATCTCAACCCTGCAAGCGTCATTGCTTCGCTCGCAGCAGTTAAAAGTCACCACGCGTACATTTCACCAAAAGAAGAAAGATCGTCAGCCGATCAGCATGTTAACGGCCTACGACTATCCCACTGCCCTGTCGATGGATAGAGCCGGTGTCGATTCGATCTTGGTCGGCGACTCTCTCGGGATGGTGGTGCTGGGTTATGAAAACACGCTCCCCGTCACGATGGAGGACATGCTCCACCATTGCAAGGCGGTCGCACGCGGCGCAAAATCCGCGCTGCTGATCGGCGATATGCCCTTCATGTCTTACCAGGTTTCCACGCAGGAAGCTGTCCGCAATGCGGGACGATTTCTGCAGGAGGGTGGGATGGATGCTGTAAAACTGGAGGGGGCCCGTGATCGTTTGGATGCAATTCGATCTATCGTTGGCGCGGGAATCCCTGTAATGGGACATCTCGGGTTAACGCCCCAGTCCGTGCACCAACTTGGCGGATTTCGTGCGCAGGGTAAATCTGCTTCCGCTGCCAAAAATCTACTCGACGAGGCATATCAGCTGCAAGAGGCTGGATGCTTTAGCCTGGTCCTTGAGTCGGTTCCGGCAAAATTAGCGGAGTATATCTCCCAGGAACTTGTTATCCCGACCATCGGCATTGGCGCAGGAGTGGGCTGTGATGGTCAGGTACTCGTTACCCATGATCTGCTGGGTCTCTTTGACAGATTCACACCGCGCTTCGTCAAGAAATATGCCGATTTATATGGCGAGCTGGATCGCGCTTTTAGTGAATATATAGACGAGGTAGAAAGCCATACTTTTCCAGCAGAAGAACATAGCGTAACGATGAATGATTCTGAGTGGGAAGCCTTTCTGTCTTCAGTAAACAGTGAACAATAATTTATAGCTAGGAACGGGTTCCGCCTCACTTCGAGTATTAATATGAAAAATAACAAAATACTCATCGTTGGCACAGGCGCTCTGGCAACGCTTTTCGCGGCCAAACTTTCGGCCATAGGCGTAGATATCACCATGCTTGGATCCTGGCTGGAGGGATTATCTGCTCTCAAAGAAAAGGGGGCAACGCTCGTGGGTATTGATGGAAGTGAGAAATCCTATCCCGTGCGGGTAGTGAGTGATGCCGCAGATTGTGAGGGGGCTGATTTTGCACTGGTCCTGGTCAAGTCCTGGCAAACAGAGCGCACTGCAAGCCAGCTTGGGAAATGTCTTTCCCCTGATGCTTTGGCTGTCACTCTACAAAATGGTTTGGGGAATGGGGAAATCCTTTCCAAAACATTAGGTAGAGAGCGCGTCGCACAGGGGGTGACGACCACAGGTGCATCGTTGCTGGCACCAGGTGTTGCCCGCGCAGGTGGCGAAGGGAAAATCTCAATCGAGACGCATCCGCGTTTGGGGCCTCTATCTGCTATTTTGACGGAGGCAGGCTTCAATCTCGCGGTCGTCCCGAGTGCAGAGTCGCTAATTTGGAGCAAATTGGTGATCAATGCGGCGATCAATCCGCTGACCGCATTGTTGAATATTCCCAATGGAGAATTACTCCTCCGCCCGACCGCAAGGGCTTTGATGGGGGATTTGGCAGATGAGGCAGCATCTGTCGCAGAGGTGCAAAATATCCCGCTTTCATTTGACAATCCTGTCGCCGCAGCAGAAGATGTGGCTGAGCGAACATCCAGTAATATCTCTTCAATGCTGCAAGACTTGCGACGGGGGGCACCAACAGAGATTGATGCAATTTGCGGTGCAGTCACGCGCATAGGAAAGAAATATTCTATCCCAACTCCCCTTAATCAATTGTTTTGGCAACTTGTGCGAGCACGCACAGAAGGTGGGTAATCATGGTAAGATTCAGAAAAAATTACTGTAATTAGGAGAGTTTTTCCCATGCGCAAATGGTTTATTTTCTTGTTATTGGTTGGCTTGTTTCTCTTCCCTACTTTGGTTGAAGCTCAAAGCGGGATCACGATCAAAGAACTTAGAGTCCAGCTATGGCCTGAGTATGATCACCCCGACATGTTGGTGATGCATAGTTTTTCATTAACGGAAGACAGCACGCTGCCAGCCGAATTTCAAATTCAGATCCCGGCTAACGCCAATTTGAATGCTGTCGCAAAAACTATTGAAAATTCAATGGTAAATGTACCCTACGATGCACCGGTAGCAAATGGCGATTGGATCACTATCACCATGTTGATTGACGATCTCGCCAACTATAGGGTGGAATATTATCTGCCACTGGATAAAAACGGTGCCTCACGCAATTTCTCATATTTATGGCAAAGCGATTACCATGTGCAAGAGATGTTTTTACAATTCCAACAACCACCGAACTCAACCAATTTGAGTCTCTCACCAACATTTCCAACTGTCACACCGGTGGCAGATGGCAGTATTTACCATGATCTGATTCCGGGCAGCGTTGCTGGTGGAGAAGATTTCACGCTTTCGATTTCCTACGACAAAGCCAATGATGATCTAACCGTCTCTGCGCTGCCTGTTGAGGTTGGCGGGGGCCTGGATAGTAGTAATGATGGCCTTTCTCTGAGCGATTCCCTGCCTACTATTTTGGTTGGGGCAGGTGTTTTATTAATTGCCGGCGGATTAATGTATTTTTTCATGGCTGGACGCAGCGATAATATGTCCAAGAAAAGTCGGAAACGCCACTCACCAAGCACCGCCTCAGCAGGTGGAAATATCTATTGTCACGAATGCGGCACCCGCGCTCGTTCTGGTGACAAATTCTGCCGTTCCTGTGGAGCAAGAACCAGAGCATAATACAAACCCTTGTTTTTATAGGAAGAATTAATTGACAAAAAAAGCGGATGCGATCGCATCCGCTTTTTCAATTCTTATTTATCAGGAGCTTATTATTCTTTTTTACCGCGCATTAAGAAATAGGCGACAACAACGATAACAAGAATAACAATCAAAGCAATCCATAAAGTAAGGTTCCCGTAAAGGGAAGCTGTTACAATCTCCTCAGAATCTGTCTGAAAATTTTCTAAACCTACCTACTCACGACAGATACCCTTTCGGGCACACGTAATCACAGATAAATGCTGATTTTTTGGATGAATGCCTCGAGGAAACGCCTTTCCAATCCTTTTTATCTATGTTCATCTG
>NZ_CEYOSI010000033.1:8602-21608 GCF_982879505.1 Candidatus Desulfolinea nitratireducens | reverse complement strand
CTTTCTTTTTGCCGGCGTTCTCGTTGGACCATTTGTCCTCGATATGATCCCCAGCGAGGCAATTCCCAAACTCCGTTTTGTAGATGAGATTTCACTTGGCTTTATCGCCTTTGCTGCGGGGAGCGAATTGTACCTTAAAGATTTACGTGACAGGCTGAAAGGAATCGCCTGGGTCACAGCCGGGTTGGTATTATCGACATCGATTTTTGGAAGTCTGGCCTTCTACTTTTTGACAGATTTAATTCCATTTACTCAAAATATGTCTGTAACCGGCCGGATTGCAATTTCTATTTTGGCTGGAGCAATTTTGGTGGCACGCTCCCCTTCATCTGCGATTGCCATCGTTAACGAATTGCGAGCCAAAGGCCCCTTCACCCAAACAATGCTTGGAGTAACGGTGATCATGGATGTGGTCGTTATCATCCTGTTTGCCTTTAATTCCGAGATTGCCGATGCGCTACTGACCAATATCAGCCTCAACGCGGGCTTCGTCTTATTGCTTTTTGGAGAACTGGCATTATCCATATTTCTTGGTTATCTACTCGGGAAATTAATTCAACTACTTCTCTCAATTAAAATAAGAAGGGTGTCAAAAGCGATTATCACCCTGATGCTCGGATACTCTGTTTTCATCTCATCCACTTTTTTGAGGCATTTCAGCCACAACCAACTTGGCACTGAACTACTACTCGAGCCTCTGCTGATCTGCATGGTCGCCAGTTTTTTCGTCATCAATTGGACACCCCATCGCGACCAAATGCTCGAAATTCTACATAAAACTGGTCCAACAATCTATATTCTCTTTTTCACACTAACAGGTGCATCCCTGGCCCTGGATGTACTTAGCAAGACCTGGCAAATCGCCCTCGCGCTTTTCTTCATTCGCCTGGTATCAGTCTTCATAGGCTCCTTTACGGGTGGCACAATTGCAGGCGAGCCAATGAAAAATAATGCCGTCAGTTGGATGGCATACGTTACCCAGGCAGGCGTTGGGTTGGGGTTGGCCAAAGAAGCCGCGGTTGAATTCCCACAATTTGGCCTGGATTTTGCAACAATCATGATCTCGGTGATCGTTCTCAATCAAATTGCAGGACCGCCTCTCTTTAAATGGGTGATCAACTTTGTCAACGAGGCTCATTCCCGTGGTGAAACAACCTACGATGGAAAACGAGATGCCTTCATTTTCGGTACTGATGACCAGGCAATGGCCGTTGCTCGCCTGCTCAAATCAAAAGGCTGGGAAATCAAATGGGCTTGTGTAGATTCTTCCTGTGCAATGGCGTCCCTTGATGATGAGCCGCTCATTTTACTTTCGGCAATTGATCTGGAAAATTTGGTAAGCATTGATGCGCATAAGGCAGATGCTGTTGTCGCCATGCTCTCTGACGAGGAAAACTATCAACTCTGTGAACTCTTCTACGAAAATTATGGTACAGAAACATTGGTTGTACGTCTGAACGATATCTCTGATCAGGATCGTTTCAACAATTTGGGCGTACTCACCGTCAACCCCGGCACAGCCACCGTCCATTTGCTGGATCAATTTGCCCGTTCACCAGATGCGGCATCGCTGCTTCTGGATATTGAATCTGATCATCAAATGCAAGACGTATACGTCCTTGACCCAAATATGCACGGCATTCCCCTGCGTGATCTGCGACTGCCACATGATCTGCGAATCGTCGCCATTCACCGCCATGGACACGACATCATCTCGACCGGCTATACACGGCTGCGCGTCGGGGATAAAGTCACCATTATTGGTTCACCCGAAAGTATCGAAGCAGCCATCCTAAAACTCGAGATTTAAGATTACGCAACTGAGATAGAAATAGGCCGCGACAAGATTTGTCACGGCCTATTATATTTAATGATTTTTGGTTATGCGTTTTCGATTTTACCTTTTGTCACCAAGGTACGTTCGCCATCGTCCTGATCTTCGTAAATTTCATAAAGCAATTCAATAGACATCACTTTTGAAAGCATGCTCTGGGCAGGGCAATAATTTTTTGCAGAAAGCTCCATCGCACGAATGACAGCAGCTTCCTTAACATCATGGCCGGTTACTTGATAAGTAATTGCCGACTGTGTGAAAACATATGGATGTTGGTCTGCCTGATCGGCGTGGACTTTCACCTCATAGACCGTCACATCCTGACGTTTTTTGCGCAAGATCGAGATCACATCCATGGCAGTGCAGCCAGCCAGGCTGATCGCCATTAGTTCCATCGGACGGAATCCGTCATTCTCCCCCCCAACGCTGGGCGAAGCTCCAAGCGGCACTATGAAGCCGGAATCAGCCGTCCCGGAGAATGTCATCCCATGATCCCAGGTTACTTTTGTGTCCATCGTATCCTCCTCCTAATTTTCAATCAAAGGTGTAATGTGCTTTTCAAGCATGGCGGTACTAATTACGCCCACCCAACTTAGACGTACAGTCCCCTCACGGTCAATCACAAAGGAGCTGGGCAAGCTAAATGCTGAAAATGCGATTTCAGTTGCATATTCATGATCAATCCAGATCGGATAGCTTACATCAGTAGTTTTGATATATGCTTCAACTTCTTTAACAGGCTGGCCATCTTCAACCCCAATAACCACAAATCCTTCGTCCTTGTGGGCTTTGTAATACGCCTCAAGAACTGGCAGTTCCTCCTTGCAGGGTGGACACCAGGTTGCCCATAAGTTAAGCAAAACAACCTGTCCAAGGTAATCTGTCAAAGATACGGCATCACCCTGCATTGTTACCAAATCCAACTCTGGCGCCGGATATTCTACAGGCATCGGCACTGATGAAAATTCTTCAGATTGGATAAAACCATTGGCACCATCTTTCGGTAAGGTGAAAAAAGCAGCAAAGCCAATGATCAATATTATTGCGCCTATTACGATCATTCCGATCGGAGGAATGCTTTTTGGTGGGACCCTTTTCCTTTGTGAGCGAGATGGTTTGCGAGTTCTCATCGGTGTTTTCCTCGTCTATTTATAAAGTATGGGCTGACAAAAGTCCCCGAAGTCCAAATAGACTTCGGGGATTTCATTTTACTATAGACCAAGAATGCGATCAATCTTTGGACGGTCAAAGCCCACGATAGTTTTGCTACCGATCCTGATCTGGGGAACACCCTGTTGGCCACTGCGCTTTACCATGTCTCGAGCAGCAGCCGGATCTCGTGAAACATCTACATTCTTAAAAGGAACTTGCCTGGAGCGAAAATATTGTTTGGCTTTATGACAATAGGAACATGTAGGCGTGGAAAAAACGATCACACGCGGGTATTTTTTTGATGTACTCATAATAACCTTGTTTTATTTTGCTGTAATGCGCTTTAATTCAGCGAGCATATTGCTTTCTGGCACCGCACCGACAACATTGGCCGCACCATCATTAATGGTGGTTTGCGGTACACCGCTAACATTATGTTTCATCGATAATTCCTGAAACTCCATTGCTCCGACCATCTCAGCCTGAACCATGGGGCTTTCCATTGCCATTTGGTGAGCGAGCGTCACGGCTCGCGGGCAATATGGTCAGGTAGGGGTAACAAATACCTGCAAGAGAACAGGTTCTGTCAGTGCTTTTAGAAAATCACGAGTGTCATCACTAAGGTGAGAGTCGCGTCCTGAAACAAGGATAATATCCTGGATCAATGAGGTGAACTCATGCCCTGAGGGTATTCCTGCAAAGCGGACACCAAAATCGGAAATCACATCTCCATCTTTGGCAGCGATCACGATCCCGGGGGCTTTGTCCACGTTGTAATTTTTTGCAATATCAGCATCATCGTCAAGATCATAGATCGTCATGCTGATTTTTTCTGAAATCTCAACTACTTCTTCGAGAAGCTGCTGTGCATCAGCACAATATTCACAATTCTCTTTCTGTCCAAAAAACATGATATGAACATATTCTTTCATAGGAGCAAATGCATCTTCGATTTGCTTTCTAACATCTGCATTCAATAATGTTGCCATAAAATCTCCTTGATGATTTTTTATTCTATGTAGCTTAGATGCGCATCAATGCTGAAAAGTTACTTCTTTTTATGGTCAGTTTTCTTTTTGAATAAAATCATCCAGGTCAAGTCGGTGGAACAACCGTTCGCGGACACCGATTGGAATGGTATTTTTCTCCGATGTTTCCTGATACAGCGAAATGGTCTTTTTGAAGGTATCAACGACAATTCGACAATTATCGCAATCTGCCATATGTCGTTCGATCTCCTCGCACAGGGCATCCCCCAACTCTCCATCGACATAATCTGACAGGGACTCAAGAAGTGAACCACAATTATGAGATTTTTTCATCAGATTTCTCCATATCCAGTCGCTCTTCATAATAAACAGAAAGCAATTCACGCAATTTCAGGCGGGCTCGCAGTAATCTTGTTTTCACTGTTGTTTCAGTCAAATCCAGGGCCGTGCTTGTTTCGTGAATAGATAACCCTTCAATATCCCGCAAAATGAAGACCACGCGCAGTTTTTCTGATAATTGCTGAATCGCCTTATCGAAGTGGTTTTTCGCCTCAGCAGATACCAATTCCCATTCCGGCAAACAGCACCAGTCAGTGAATTGTGTCAGGGCAGGGGTTTCATCGGTATCTTCACTTTGAAGATCAAGCTCAATTTCTGGCTTTTGTTTCCGAATGATCATTAGCGCTTCATTGACTGCAATCCGATATAACCAGGTCGCCAGGCTGGAACGTCCCTCAAAGGTCGGGAGAGCCTGTATCGCTTTGAGAAAAGTGTTTTGAAGCACATCTTCTGCATCTTGCGGGTTTGCCAACATCTTTAAGGCCAATCGATAAATATTAAGAGAATGCCCATCCACAAGCCGCGCAATCTCAGTTCGATCTCCGGAGCGCAATAGCTGCAAGGAAGGTTCCTGCAGGGGTTCTTTAATCATTTAGATACTTCCTCAATAAAAAAGTTTCATAATCACAGATATTAGTTATTCTCAGTATAACGCAAGACAGAAGTTCATTATAAGTATTGGCAAATAAATTGTCATATTTATACGTAACATTTTATGAGGACAAATGTCAAATCCTTTGGGAAATATGCCACTAGAAAACTTGTTTTTTGTCCGTTAGTATTTAGCTAATGGTTTCCACGATGAATAATATTCCCCTTTTTAGCAGTTTGGGCCCAGAAGCGCTAGATCTGATTGAGTCCTTATTTGAACCTTGTCTTTGTCATGAAGGCATGATATTCGAACAAGGCGATCCAGCTATTTATCTATATCTGGTCATTGAAGGATCAGTGGATATTCTCTTCAAGCCCTATGATGGTTCCGAACTCATAGTTACTAGTGTAAAATCAGGGGAAATATTTGGCTGGTCTGCCATTACAGGGAATACGAACTATACTTCAGGTGCCAGATGTGTGGAACAGTGCCAGGCAATTCGCATTAAAGGCAGCGCTTTACGGGAGCTTTGCATCCAACACCCTGATACCGGAAGTGTCCTGCTTGATCGGTTGGCAGAATCCGTATCTGGACGCTGGCATGATGCTCGCTTAAAAGTACGTGATATACTTTCGCAAGGCGTAATTATCACACCTGAAAACTTGGAAAAGAGTTAGATCATGACAAATAACCCTGAACATAATCACCCTCTTCACTCTCGAGAAGAACAAATTAAAGGTTTGCTGGAGCAAGTCAGTGCTTATATTGAGCAATATCATGGGGGCTCAGTAGAGTTTATTTCACTTCTTGAGAATATTCTCACCGTGCGAGTTGGTGGATCTTGCCTTGGCTGCCCGCTTGTATCTTCCACCCTTCAGGGTTGGGTAGCCGGAACAATTAAACAGTTTTTTCCAGATATCCGGGTTGTCTCAGCCGAATAGACAATATTAACTAAAACATAAGAGACCCCGCTTTTTATCGCGGAGTCTCTTTTTATATTAATAATAGCAGAAATTTCTCAACAAGGATTTGTATTGAACATTTTGGATTTACAATGACATACAGAACTACTATTGAAACAAGATCTGAAGCCAACTATAATTTTCGACTAACCTTCCTCCCCCATCAGGAGAAACTATGATATCGCAAGAAAAAAAAACACGTATTGAACATGATCTGCTCGGCGAACGCGAAGTTCCTGCAGACCTGTATTATGGGATCCATTCTCTGCGGGCAACTGAAAATTTCCCCATCTCCGGATCCAAGATATCTTCCTATCCTGAGCTGGTCAACGCCCTGGCGTCTGTAAAAAAGGCCTGTGCCCTGGCAAATCATGAATTTGGTTTGTTGGATGATGCCCGTAAAGAAGCCATCGTACGTGCCTGCGACGATATCCGCAATGGAGAGTTTCACGATCAATTTGTCGTTGATGTGATCCAGGGGGGCGCGGGAACCTCGACAAATATGAACGCCAACGAAGTCATCGCCAATCGCGGCCTTGATTATCTTGGGCATCCGCATGGGACCTACCACGAATTGCATCCGCTTGAACATGTTAATCTGAGCCAAAGCACAAATGATGTATATCCCACCGCGATCAAGGTCGCCTTGCATTTCAAAATCCATTTGCTAATCGATGCCATGGGCATCCTTCAAATTGAATTTGAAAAAAAAGCCAAAGAATTTGCAGACATTCTTAAGATGGGGCGCACCCAACTTCAGGATGCCGTTCCGATGACTTTGGGGCAGGAATTTGAATCTTATGCGATCATGCTCTCTGAAGATCGCGACCGTCTGCAGGAAGCCTCGCAACTGATCCAGGAGATCAATCTCGGTGCGACAGCAATCGGTTATGCGAAAACTGCCTGTAAATACCTTTCTGAGATCACTGGGATCCCTTTGGTGGTCGCAACCAATCTTGTTGAAGCCACGCAGGATGCAGGCGCATTTGTGCAACTTTCTGGCGTCCTGAAACGCGTCGCCGTAAAACTCTCAAAAACCTGTAATGATCTGCGCCTGCTCTCTTCCGGGCCCCGGGCTGGTTTTAACGAGATCAATCTTCCTCCCGTTCAGGCTGGCTCCAGCATCATGCCCGGCAAGGTCAACCCCGTGATCCCCGAAGTGGTCAACCAGATCGCTTTCGAAGTCATCGGCAATGACGTCACCGTTTCCTTTGCTGCTGAAGCAGGGCAGCTCCAACTGAATGCCTTCGAGCCGATCATTGTTCGCAACCTATTCAACAGCCTGGTTTTTCTCCGTCAGGGCTGTCTGACCCTTGCCGAGCGCTGCGTATCCGGGATCACTGCCAACCGCGATCATCTACGCGCAATGGTTGATAATTCGATCGGGATCGTCACGGCGTTAAACCCCTATATCGGCTATGAAAATGCGACCGCTGTGGCAGCGGAAGCACATCAGACGGGAAAGGGTGTCATCGAAATCGTTCTCGCCAAAGGATTGCTGACCAAAGAAAAATTGGATGAGATCCTGCGCCCCGAATCCCTGGTTGGAAAGTAGAAAATCGCACGTGAACCGAGGCTTGATTCCGTTTTTAGTTTATTTCGCGGCGAAGGGCAGCCCCCACCTAGCCTCCCCCGCCTACGGGGGAGGGACAAGTTCTCCCCCCGTAAACGGGGGGAGTTAGAGGGGGGAGCACATAACAAAATATCCCACGGTGCAAATGCCCCACGGGATAGTAAATTTAAAAAGCTTTTCTTTGTTGTATCTTGTGCCTTTGTGGTGAAATTATTCCTGCCACTCCAATTCGTATTCTCCAACATAAACCGTATCTCCTACTTTGATGCCAGCCTTATTAAGAGCAGCTTCAATGCCCAAAGCCTGCATCACCTTCTGGAAACGGCGGATCGAGCCATAATGTTCCCAATAGGTCATCGCGGCAGCACGTTCAATCGCAGCCCCGCTAATCCGCCACCCGGCATCATCTTCGCGGCTGATCTCAAATTCATTCGGATCAGTCTCCACGCGATAAACAGGCAAGGGTGCAACCTCAGCAAGAGTGGGCGTTTCAGCCAGTTTTTGGACGGCTTTGAGCAATAGTTTTCGAATGTCGGTCCGTGCCAGGGCAGAAATGGACATGATCTTATGCCCACGCTTCTCTAACTCGGCTTTGATCTCAGGCCAGCGCTCCTGCACTTCGGGCTGATCCATTTTATTCAGGGCAATGATCTGGGGTTTTTCCCCCAATTTTGTATCAAAGAGGGACAGCTCAGTATTGATCTGGCTGAAATCGGCAATAGGATCTTCGGAGAGACCATCCAATAGATGGATGAGGACCCGCGTCCGTTGAACATGACGCAGGAAGCTATGTCCCAGCCCGATGCCCTCGGAGGCCCCTTCGATCAGCCCCGGGATATCGGCCAGGACAACGCTTTCGTAATCGTCAATAGAGGCAACTCCCAGGTTTGGCTCCAGGGTGGTGAAGGGATAGGCAGCGATCTTCGGCTGGGCATTTGTCAGGACGGACAGCAAGGTCGACTTCCCGGCATTGGGGACACCGATCAGGCCGATATCGGCGATCAATTTCAACTCCAGGCGGATATTCTTTTCCACGGGCGGTTCGCCCTTTTCTGCTGTGCGCGGCGTCTGATGACGGGAGTTCTTGAAGTGCGTGTTGCCGCGTCCGCCACGTCCCCCTTTGCAGATTAGCAACTGCTGACCGGGATCGGTCAGGTCACCAAGGATTTCGTCGGTGTCGGCATTGTAAATGACTGTTCCCGGCGGGATAAAGAGAATAAGGTCATCAGCAGATTTGCCATAACGATTATTACGTCCGCCCCTTTTACCGTTGTCGGCAATATAGCGGCGGACATGACGGTAAGCGGAGAGGGTGTTGAGGGTGGTTTTGACCTCCAGGATGACATCGCCACCTTTACCACCATCGCCACCATCGGGACCGCCATGCGGGACATATTTTTCACGCCGAAAATGGACAATGCCATCCCCGCCTTTTCCGGAACTTACGTAGATTTCTGTTTGGTCTATGAACATAATAGATTGGTAAAAGCGAGTTTGAGAATCGCCCGTACATTAGTTAGATGAGTTTAGGAGAGCGGAGTATTCTATCATTGAAAAGCAAAAAGAGCCGAATGAATTGTATCATCCGGCTCTTTGATAATGTTTTTTTCTATTTATTGCTGCGCCAACTTCCATGCGCCTGGCAATACCAGGGCAGCCAAAACCATTTTAATCAGATCTCCGATCAAAAAAGGCAGCACGCCCAACGCCAGCGCCTTTTCAACCCCAAAAAGGATCGCCAACCAGCCTGCTCCGAAAAGATAAATGATCAATGTACCAACAATAAAAGGAATCAGCGAGGTGCGCAGATTTCGCTCCAGACCGCGTTCGGCCAGCTTTCCGACGAAATAGGCAGCGATGACAAAACCGACCAAATATCCCAACGTGGGGCCAGAGAGATAAGCCATTCCGGATGCACCACCTGCAAAGAAGGGCAAACCGAGTGCCCCCAACACTGTGTAGAGAATCAACGAGGCTGCCCCGCGTTTTGAGCCCAAAGTCGCACCGACCAGCAGCACGGCAAATGTTTGTCCGGTTAGGGGGACAGGGGTAAAGGGCAAGGGAATTTTACCCTGCGCCAGCATAGCAACTAAGATCACACCAGTAATAAGTAAAATTAGATCACGCAACCAGGCGGCTGCCCGAGGAAAGCTACGCATAGTTAAGGTAGGGGCGAGAGTTGTCATCTAAAAAGATACTCCTTGTAAATAAGATTGTTTGGAAGTGCTTCATTTCCTGCTACCCTATAACCCTTTTCTCCATTATCGGTTCTGTTATGAAAAAACCTCTTGCCTTTTCGTTTAAGTTATGCTATTTTTAGCTACATAAGCAAAGGAAAAAGCGGTGGATGAACTCGCTCCCACCCGGGACGATACACCTGCTCGGAGTTCTATCGATTTGTTACGCGCCTTTATCGCGATCGAAATCCCCCCGTCTCTGCAAGAGAAACTCCATCGGGAAATGGAATCCTTACGCGCTCGGCTTGATCGCACCTTTGTCCGGTGGGTGGTGCCGGAAAATATCCATCTCACCCTGAAGTTTTTGGGCGATACACCCATCACTAAACTGGATGCGCTAAAAGAATTTCTCGCAGCAGAGCTTGCCCGGTTTCAACCCTTTGAGATCTCTGTCGGAAATATGGGGGTCTTTCCCAACTTTTCCCGTCCACGGGTGATCTGGCTGGGAGTGGGGGATAAGGGAAAACTTTCCTCGTTGCAGAGACACACCGAAAGGGCAGCCAGTCAAATTGGGAGCGCTCCGGAAAAACGTCGCTTTTCAGCACATCTCACGTTGGGACGCGTCAAACAAGACATCCGCAGCGAGGCGCGACATCAAATCCGCCAGGTAGTTGAAGAAAACTCAGGGCTGGAGTTGGGTAATATCCATGTCGATACTATCCATCTTTTTCAGAGCGAATTGAAAGCAAACGGAGCAGTTTATCGCTCTCTTTATCAGATAAATTTAGAAAAGAAATGAGGCTTTTTTGAGTAAACAAGAATTACCCTATGCAATTGTTGATCTTTTGGAAGAAAAAAAGGGAGAGGATATTCTCCTGCTTGATTTGACAGGGATCTCAGGTTTTTGCGATTATTTTGTCTTTTGCACCGGAACCAGCGACCGCATGCTGGATGCGTTGGCAGACGATCTTTTGCGCAAACTTCGCAAGTCGCATCACGTTAAAGGGAATCTGGAGGGGCGTTCAATGGATGGCTGGATTTTGGTGGATTATGGGAATGTGGTCGTGCACCTTTTCTCACCCGACCAACGGGATTATTACGACCTTGAAGGATTATGGCAGGATGGCAAGGCTTTGGTACATATTCAGTAGAGAAATGGGTAATAATCAAGTCACCTAGAGCAAACACTTGGTGTCTTTTAATTACAGGAATTCTCGAACATAGACCCCGTTCCCTTATAGGGATCGGGGTCTATGCTGAACAGTTTTTGCGCTAAATTAATATATCCTATTCAAATATCCAGCGATCAAGATCTCGCTGCCAATTAACCAATTCTTCAGGTTTGAACCAGAGCGCGGTTTCTTTCTCCCCATTTTCAACGCTGTCAGAGGCATGGGTAATATTTCGCCCTACTTCAAGACCAAAATCGTGGCGCACAGAGCCGGGAGCCGCCTCGGTGGGGTGGGTTGCACCCATTGTCTGCCGCACGGCAGCAACTGCATTCACACCTTCCCAGACCATGGCCATTACAGGGGCAGAGGTGATATAGGCGATCAAACCATCGTAAAAGGGCTTTCCCTTGTGAATAGAATAATGAGTTTCGGCCATTTCCTGACTAACAGCCATGAATTTTGCTGCTGCAAGACGCAGCCCGCGACGCTCCAGGCGAGCCATAATTTCTCCAACAAGTCCACGCTGGACCCCATCCGGTTTGACAATTACAAAAGTACGTTCCACAACTTCCTCCAATATATTTTTTACCCCACTGCCTAAATAGGCAGGGGGGTAGGATTTTTAGCTCTTATTCTTATATCCTACTATGCAATCCGAATCTTAACTAAAATTATTTGTCTTATCGCAACAATTCTTCTGCTTTTGTATACGTATCAAGACCTTCTTGCAAACGCCCCGCGCGTATATACGCATCTCCTAACATTTGCAAAATCGAAATGTCTACAGGGTATTCATAAGTCGCTTCACGCAGATCATGAATAACTTCGTCAAGCAACCGTTTTTTCTTGACCAATTTCCCATATTTTTCCAAGGCAGCAGAGATATTCCCCTCTTGCATTGCAGCTTGCGCGCTTTCCAGCACAGTATCACGCAAATCAGCTTTATTCAAGGGCTTGGCTTTCGGTTGAGGCTGAGACTCCTTATGTTGCGGCTTAGGGCTGGCAACGGCTGGCACAGGTTTTTCTTCAATCGGCGGCAAAGCAGTAGATAGCTCTTCCATAACCTCGGGTTCGACCATTTCCGATGGGGGAATATCCATCACAGGCGAGTCGGCTTTGGGCGCTTCTTCAATAGGTTGCCATTCAGATTTTTGAGTCGGCTGGAGCGTAGGAGCAACAGTTTCTTCTTCATCTTTCATCCAGGCGGGTTGATCCTCATCTGAGATTGGGCCTTTCTCATCCTCAGTGGAGGCCCCTTCCATATCCGCTAACCAGGCGGGGAAATCTTCATCATTTTCCGAAACATCTTCGCCAGCTGTCGCCTCAGAAAGTTCTGATTCCACCTCTATTTTTTTCAGCCAGCCGATCGTATCATCCGTTTCCACGACTTCACTTTCTTGATCCAAATCCGATGGGAGATCAATTTGAGGGCTTTCGACTTCGTCTGCACCAAAAGCTGCCAAATCAGGGATCTGTTTTTCTTCTTCAACCGGAGCGGCTTCTGAAATAACTTCAGGGGATTCTTGATCAATTACTTCTTTTGCCTGCTCAACCCACTCAGGAGCATCTTCTGTCCGCGCATTGGGATCAGTGATCAATTCTTCTGGTTTCGCACCCTGATTGGCAGCCAGCCCCTCCAGCCAATTAAGAGCAGCGTCCTGATCCTCACTGGAAGCGCCCAATTTTCCAATCGAGGGATCAGCGATCAGTGATTCATCTGCAATATCTGGGCTGGTTTCTATTTCCGTGAGAGGCGATATTTCATCACCTGGAGTGGAGGCAACTTCTTCCACGCTTGTCTCTTCCTCTTCCAGAAGCCATTTAGGAAGATCGATCTCTTCTTCTAAGGAGGGCTGATCTTCAGTGAACCCCATACCCGCAAGGGGATCTTCTGCGGCAGGTTCGCCCGTCCCTGCATCCTGGGCTTTTTGCACCCACTCAGGGGCATCTTCTGTCCGCGCATTGGGATCGGTGATCAATTCTTCTGGTTTCGCACCCTGATTGGCAGCCAGCCCCTCCAGCCAATTAAGAGCAGCGTCCTGATCCTCACTGGAAGCGCCCAATTTTCCAATCGAGGGATCAGCGATCAGTGATTCATCTGCAATATCTGGGCTGGTTTCTATTTCCGTGAGAGGCGATATTTCATCACCTGGAGTGGAGGCAACTTCTTCCACGCTTGTCTCTTCCTCTTCCAGAAGCCATTTAGGAAGATCGAT
>NZ_CEYOSI010000033.1:0-8502 GCF_982879505.1 Candidatus Desulfolinea nitratireducens | reverse complement strand
TTTCCGCAAGAGGCGATATTTCATCACCTGGAGTGGAGACAACTTCTTCCACGCTTGTCTCTTCCTCTTCCAGAAGCCATTTAGGAAGATCGATCTCTTCTTCTAAGGAGGGCTGATCTTCAGTGAACCCCATACCCGCAAGGGGATCTTCTGCGGCAGGTTCGCCCGTCCCTGCATCCTGGGCTTTTTGCACCCACTCAGGGGCATCTTCTGTCCGTGCATTGGGATCAGTGATCAATTCTTCTGGGTTCGCGCCCTGGTTGGCAGCCAGCCCCTCCAGCCAATTAAGAGCAGCGTCCTGATCATCACTGGAAGCGCCCAATTCTCCAATCGAGGGATCAGCGATCAGTGATTCATCTGCAATATCTGGACTGGTTTCTATTTCCGCAAGAGGCGATATTTCATCACCTGGAGTGGAGACAACTTCTTCCACGCTAGTCTCTTCATCTTCCCCAAACCAATTAGGAAGATCAACTTCTTCTTCTAAAGAGGGCTGATCTTCAGTGAACCCCATATCTGCAATAGGATCTTCCTTCGGAGATTCGTCTGGTTTTTTCCCGGCGTTTCCGCTCAAGAGATCATCCATCCATTTATCAGCGACCATATCATTTCCTGTATCAATTTCCTCCCCTGCAAGATTTTCAACGTCTGCTAATTCTTCGTCAGAAGGGGCCATGGATTTCATCCAGTCCGGCAATTCTCCTTGTGCAATCTCTTCTTCTTTTGATAAGGGCTCATCAAAAATCGAGCTTTCCTCTTCGGGTGCGCCAGAGGATGAATCCCATCCTGCATCACGCATAAAATCGGGAATATTCTCTTCGTCAGCTTGTTCTTCTGAAGCGGAGGCAGACCCAAATTCACTATCGTCTTCGCTCACTTTTAACCATGCAGGCTGTTCCTCTTCATCCTGGTCCAGTTTAATACCCAATGTTTCACCCCATCCACTCGCCAACTGAGGCGAACTGCCGGGCTTCCAGTCTAATCGTTCCAGGTTAACGGCAGCATCCGGAACATCATCAATATTAAAAACAGAGTCTTTGATAAAGGCAGCATAGGGATCAAGGGAGTTGATTCTATGTCGATAAGTTTGTGTGCTTTCAGAGCGGCTCGTTCCTGGTAAAACCTCGACCAAAATGCGATTGGCATCAAAACAGTAGGGGCGTTTGGTCAGTAAATCCGAGGCGATTTGGGAAGCTTCCACCTGCTGCCCCGAACGAAAATAGGCCTTGGAGAGCAAAACCTGCATATCCACGCGGCCAGGGTCTCGGGACTCTACGCTCATGATTTCAGCGATGGCTTGCGGATATAGCTCGCCTTGCATATAGACATTGGCCAAGGCCCCACTTGTCATGCGAACCTTGGGCGGTTCAACTCCATCACGGCGACCATAAAGTCGTTGTAATTCACCCTGTACCGCTGCATTGGATGGCTGGGATTCAAATGCACGCTCCATATGCCAAATCGCTTCATCATGTTTTTCTTTTTCGTCGGCAATCAGACTCATCCCCACATGAGAAACAAAATCATCAGGTACAGACATGATCGTGCGTGAAAAAATATCTGCTGCATCGTTATACCGCCTGGCCTCAAGATAGGCCTTACCAAGCAGCCGATAGGTTTCAAGATGTTTCGGAAAAGTCTTTAAAATATGATGGCAATGACCGACAGCCTCTTCGGTTTGACCCTGTTCAATTAGGGTGCCAATTTCCCGATTGTAGTTTCGTAAAGATACTTTTGCCATTTCTGCACACACTCCTTAGCTTAGTATGCACTATTCCTTAAAATTTCGCAAGCATTTACTCGTAAAAAAGCGGTAAGGGTGCAACAGGATCATCACTGAATAAATGCGCTTTAAGAATTGTTTCCCGTGCCTGCGTTAATAGTTCAGCATCGTTGGCGTGGATGGTAAATAAAGGTTCCCCGCCGTTGATGATGTCGCCCACTTTATGATGGATGATGACTCCGACCGCGTGATCTATAGCATCATCCTTTTTGGAACGTCCGGCCCCTAAGGTAACAGTCGCCTCCCCTACGAGCCGCGCGTGGACCTGAAGCAGGCTTCCGCTGCGAGGGGCAGCTACGGTCTCGATCAGCTTCGCCTTTGGCAATTTGGATGGATCATCTATGTATGATAGATTCCCGCCCTGTACAGAGATCAACTCGCGAAACTTCTCAAATGCACTCCCATCTGCGATTGCAGCTTCGCACATTGAACGTGCTTCCGCCATTTTTTCTGCACGCTTCCCTAAAAGAAGCATCTGAGCGCTTACATGCAGACAGTGCTCGATAAAATCATCAGGACCACCACCTTGCAGGGTGTCAATCGCTTCCAGGACTTCCAACGAATTCCCCACGGCATATCCGAGCGGCTGATTCATATCAGAAAGCACGGCAACGGTTTTTCGCCCGGCTAATTCTCCGATCGCAACCATCCGCTTTGCCAGTTCACGCGCCTCTTCAAGGGTCTCCATAAAGGCCCCAAGACCCAGTTTTACATCCAGGACAATTGCTTGAACACCCGAGGCAATTTTCTTACTCATGATCGAGGAGGCGATCAGGGGCATCGATTTAACCGTGCCTGTTACATCTCTCAGCGCATAGAGTTTTCCATCTGCAGGGGCCAGATCAGCACTCTGGCCGGAGAGGACCATGCCGACATCGTGTAATTGCTTTTTGAATTCTTCTGCCGTCAAATCCACCCGAAAACCAGGTATCGACTCCATTTTATCGAGGGTTCCACCGCTGAAACCCAATCCACGTCCAGACATCTTGCCTACGGGCAACCCACAAGCGGCAACTACAGGTAAAACGGCCAACGTAGTTTTATCTCCCACACCGCCGGATGAATGTTTATCTATTGCAATATCAACCACATCTGAAAGGTCAAGCGTATCACCTGAGTGGGCTATCGCCAGTGTTAAGTCAGTGGTCTCGCGAGGCGTCATACCATTCAGTAATACTGCCATCGCCCAGGATGCCGCCTGATAATCCTGGATTTCATTTTTCACAAAACCTTCTACAAAGAAATCGATTTCCTCTTTCGTCAATTCTTTGTGGTCACGTTTTTTGATAATAATATCGACAATCCGCATGGTGCTCTTTCCATGTCATTAAATTTTTGGAATCAAAATAATTGTAACCGAGATTTCCCATTGCAAATGGGATTTCTTCCCATAGTAATGGTATTACAATGACTAATGACAGTCTTTCAGATAGGCAAAATAAGTTTGATGCTCTAATTTTTGAGTATATCTTTACTCTGATTCAGATTTGTAAATTCACCCTTATGAAGAAAAATATGATCTGGCTGTGGCAAAACAGGACCAATGCAGATAGTCTCTGCGGATTGCCTCCTGAATATAATAATCTGCTCAAGCATTAAAAGCTTGAACGGATTAATTTATTATTTCAAAGCTTTTTTCATCCGTTCCAACCCATCTACAAGGATCTCGCGTGGACAGCCAAAATTTAGCCGGACAAATCCCTCGCCACCGGGTCCAAAGTCCGCGCCTTCATTGAAAGCGACCTTTCCTTTTTCGATAAAGAATTCCTGCGGTGAGCCTTTGATCTTGCCACTCGATATCAATTCGTTACAATCCAGCCAGGCCAGATAAGTTGCATCGGGGACGGAAACACGGATGCCGGGTAAATTCTTCTCAACATAATCGACCACATAATCACGGTTGGCAGCCAGATAATCAAGCAGTTCTTCCAGCCATGAATCGCAGGCCCCAGAAAAAGCAACCTCTGAGGCAATATGCCCCAGGCCGTTGGTATGGAGGGTCAGCTTTTTGATTTCCTTTTTATATTTTTCACGCATTTCTTCATTTTGAATGATCGCGAAGCCAACGAAAAGCCCGGCCACATTGAAGGTTTTACTGGCGGCAACCAGGGTGATCGTTTGCTGGGCGATCTCAGGAGAAAGAGTCGCGATGGGGATGTGCTTATTCCCATCGAGGAGCAGTTCGCTGTGAATTTCGTCGGAGCAGATGATGATATCTTCACGGAGGCAGGTGTCGGCCAGGCGGGTTAACTCGTCTCGGGAGTAGATCGTCCCGGTCGGGTTATGCGGATTGCAGAAGAGGAACATGCCTGTGCGGGCTTCCTCCGAATGGATGGCATTGTCAAAGACTTCCCAATCTATTTCGCTATGGAGAGTGCGCCCATGAGTAATGGTCTTGAGCGGCGCCATTTGTGATTTCAGGTCGGTATTTTCAGGGGCTGAAAGAAAAGGGAAATAAACCGGTGGCTGGGTGAGAATGCCTTCATCGGACGCGCAGACGATACGCGCAGCAAGATTAAAGCCCGTCACCAAACCGGGGATCGGAATGATATCTTCAGAGGTCAGATCCCAATCGTAGAGACGTTTCATTCGATTGGCAACTTCAGTAAGCAACTTCTGAGTGGGCCAATCATAGCCAAAGACACCATGCCCGACTGCGCCATGCAGCGCTCCGAGGATCGGCGGAGGGGAGGGGAAATCCATATCGGCCACCCACATGGGGAGTACATCTTCATCGTAGAAATTCCATTTTGCGGAGGCGGTTGGGCGGCGATCAACGATCTTGTCGAAATCAGAGGGCATATTTATTTCCTTTGGAAAGTTTTTTGAAGATTATACCCTGCTGAACGAATAGAATCAAAAAAGCCGAGTTGTAAAACTCGACTTTTCAATATCATTCTTAATTTAGATTCTCACCTGGACAGGCTCAAAGGCAAAGAGATGGCGCATCCGTTTGGCCTTGGTGGAGAGATAATTGATATTCTCATCGGTCGGCGGGATCAAAATCGGAACCCGCTTATTTACGGGCATCCCAAGCTCAGTTAACGATTCGATCTTGGTTGGATTATTCGTCAACAGGCGAACGGATTTCACGCCGAGGTCTTTAAGCATGGCAACCGCGATATCGTATTCCCGTTCGTCGGCCTGATGCCCAAGGGCAAGGTTTGCATCGACTGTATCGTAGCCTTGATCCTGCAAGTTGTAGGCGCGTAATTTGCTTGCCAGGCCGATCCCACGACCTTCCTGACGGAGGTATAGAACGATACCACGCCCTTCCTGGGCAATCGCATCCATCGCGTAATGGAGCTGAGGGCCACAATCGCAGCGTTGGGAACCAAGCACATCACCGGTAAAACATTCTGAATGTACACGGACAAGCACATCTTCACCGCTTACATCGCCGAAAACCAGCGCCATATGTTCCTTGTGATCCTGGTCGTTATCATATAAATAAAGTTGAAAAGTACCCTCTTCTGTCGGGATACGGGTATGAACTAATTCTTCAGCATTCATGTTTTTCATTTTATCTCCTCTCTACTGTAGACAACATTATAGCAAGATTTATTACCTTTTTTATCCTAAATTGTTTTTCTAATATAAATCTTATTTAATAAATTCGATAAAAGCGGTCATTCCCCAGCGCATATCAGGATGTGTATCATCTAAAATTATGCTAACTTCGTAAAGAATATCACCCTGGTTATTTGAGAATGTCTCGGCAATCTGCGATACAACACCTTTTAGAGATACATTAGGGAGCGCATCTAGGCTGATATTGACAGCTTGCCCTTTGCGAATTTGCACTACATTCAATTCGTTTAAGTCTGTGGTTCTAATGATCCAATTAGAAAAATCCGCAATAGTGACGGCAGAGGCTCCTGCAATGATTGATTCACCAACTTAAAGATTTAGGTCTGCTACTCTGCCCGAAATTGGTGAGCGTAATTCAGCATTCGATAGGGCGATCTGCGCTGCAGAAAAATTGTTTTGCACCGCACTGGAACCGCTTTCCTGGAGATTGCTATGGTCTGCATTTGCCTGTGTCAATCGAAGTTCGGCAGCATCTAAAGCAGCTTCTCGCTCAATCCATTCAAGGGCCTGGTTGTAGCGAGCCCAAGCATTTTCAAGGATCTCTTCCAAATCTTTGATATAGCCACGCGGATTGTCGTAGCCCATATAAGGTTCATAATCAAACCGTGCTTTGTCTACTTCGATCTTCATTGCCGCGGCAGCTTCTGTCGATGTCATCGCATCAAATCTGGAAGGAATTGAGTAATTATCCACTTGTTGTTGGGCATCACGCAGGGCCTGGTAGGCAAGAGAAACTTCTTCTAAAACCGCCGTTTCAGCTCTTTTGACCTCAGCTTCTAGCGCAGCCGTATTTTCGAGAATAGCGATCAATTCTCCAGCAGCAACATCTTTTCCTTCGGCAATAAGCACATTTTCAATGATTCCGCTAGCTGAAAAAGCGACTTCTGTATACTCGATTGGCTCCAAGCGACCTTCAGCGATGATCACATTTTCAATATTTATGGGCTGAGCGGATAATTCTTCCGCTGTGGCAGGGCTGGCACAGGCACTTAGCAAAATGGAGAAGAGGCTAAGAGCAGAGAGGTTAAGTAGTTTTTTCATGATTGAAACTCCTGAATTTTAGCTCTAGTTTCCCGCAGGAGCAGGAGATAAGTTTGATTTAAAAAGGGAATTAACTGGATGCAATTTTTCTTCAACGGGGGCTTGCTTAGGCAGCTTGTCAAATTCGCTGGTACCGGCGAGCAAGTTGATCTCGTCTCGGTCAGTGATCACGCGGGCGATCTTCCCGTCCACCATTTGGACGACTTTATCTACATATTTACACATCCGCAGGTCATGCGTGACCATGATCCCCGCGCGTTTCTGTTCATGGATCAGGTCGGCAAAAATCTGAACAACCTGGTTGGCACGTTCGGTATCAAGGTTGGCTGTCGGTTCATCGGCAAGCACCACGCTTGGGTCATGGACGAGGGAACGTGCAATCGCTACACGTTGTTGCTGTCCGCCTGAAAGTTGAGAAGGAAGGTTATGCAGACGATCATCCATTCCCAAACGGACCAATAGCTCTGTGGCACGCTTTCTGCTCTCACGAGTATTTTTCTTATTCAGACGCATCATCAGTTCAACATTTTCCAATGCGGTCAAATAGGGAACAAGGTTATTCGCTTGAAATGTGAAGCCGATTTTTTCTCGACGGAATTTAGTCCGCTCGCGATCACTCATTGACCCAAGATCCTGCCCGTCGATGATCAAATTTCCTTCTGTCTCACGGAGCAGGGTGGCTAACATGGCCAACATGGTTGTTTTTCCTGAACCACTTGGGCCAACCAAACCAATAAATTCTCCTGCTGTTACACTTAATGAAACTTCATTGACTGCCTTCACAACAAGTCCATTGCTGTCATAAACCTTGCTTACATCTTTTGTTTCGAGAATATATTTATTATTCATTTTTCTTTTCCTTCCTACATGCCTAAGGCAGTCAGGGGTTCGACTTTTAATGCTAAACGGATCGACACCATCCCGCCTATTGGCCCGATCAAGAGTAAAGAGACCACAGCGACGATCACAGATGTTCCAGTGAAAATAATTGGAACGCTGGATGGCATCCCCAGGGTTAGCCCAAAGGTAGCCAGGCCTCCCAGAAATACCCCGAATACGGTTACAAAGATGATCTGCAAAATCGAGGCACCCGCAACGATCTGATCAGGCGTACCGACGGCTTTCAGCATCCCAATTTGAGGAACTTTTTGGAGGGTCTGGATCTGGAAAAATCCACCGATGACCAGTACGCCGATCAAAAAGGTAAAGCCTTTCATCGTATTAAGTGTATTTTGCTGGGCAGCATACCCAGGGGCTGATTCGTAAGCAGTTCTAATATCGGTTACTTCCACATCAACTATGGAATTCTCGATATATGCAGACATGGCCGTCATCGCAGCCGGGTTCTCCAAACGGACAGCGATCGTATTGGTGATGGGCCGGGAGCTGTATTCTCCTGCATCCGCTTTGGGTCTGTATCGATCCCAATTGGGGAGGGAGACAAAAGCTGAGGGCTGGAAGAAATATTGACGACCATCTGTGATTCCAACTACACGCAGATCAAAGAATTTATCATCCGTTCCCTGGGTGGATTTGATCGTCAACATATCCCCTACATTTACCTGGGCCTGCTCGGCAATCCGTTGATCAACAACGATCACCTTTGCCTGCCGTGAACTCAGGCTTTGCCCATCAAATACTGGTGGGGAGCCTGGTTCGCCCGGGTTTACACCGACAAATGAAATATCCAATGTTTCCAGACCATCTGGCAGAACGACCTTTAGATTACTAAAACCAATCGGTCCCGCATCTTCTAATCCATCCAGACGTTGAATCCGCTTCACTTTTTGATAATCTAGACGACTTTCGATCGTGGAATAATTTGTACCTCCCTGAAAAACCAGAAGATCTGCATCCAGTTTTTCAAGATATTCCTTATTCGCCGAAGCCAGGCCTTCTCCCAAACCTGCTGTGAACAGAACCAAAACTGCGATCAGGGCAATCACCATGCTGAAGAGAAAAAATCGTCCCTTGTTTCGCCAAATTTCTTTTAGACTAAGATATATAGACATTTGATTTCCTTGTTTTTTGTCATATTTTGACCGGATTAGTCCCAATATAGCAGATTAATTTCGGTTTGTCAATAG
>NZ_CEYOSI010000032.1:9519-22409 GCF_982879505.1 Candidatus Desulfolinea nitratireducens | reverse complement strand
ATATTAAACTTTTGCCCTTTTGAGGAGGGGCAATCTACCTTTTTGCAGTGGAGTCTATAGTGGTTGCCATAATATTCCTTCTCCGGGAGACGAGTTATTTTCTAGATTTGTTTTTCTTGTCTGGTGTAAAATAGGGTGGTTGTCCACAATACTATTTAATTCAAATCCAGGCGGAGGAAAAATGAATCACGAAAAATCAATGGAGATATATCATCAACTGCTTAAAGGGGATGAATGGGCAGATGATTTCGACGAATTCAATACCGACCAACAACAGGGCCTGACACGGCCAGATGTGCAAAAACCCTGTCCAGCAGATGCCCAAACCTTCAACCTGATCCCCCCAGAAGATTTTAAGATCGGCAACACTCCGGCGATAGACGTGATCCGCGGGCGTCTCAGTCATCGCCACTTTAAAACTGAAACGCTCTCCTTGGAAGAACTGTCTTTTCTGTTGTGGGCAACCCAGGGTGTCAGGGAGGTGGATATGATCGATGGAATCACCTATTATCGTCGCAATGTACCCTCTGGCGGCAACCGCCACCCCTTCGAGACATACCTCAGCATCCACCGGGTGGGTGGATTTGACGCAGGGCTTTATCGCTACCTTCCCATAGACCACAAACTGGTGCTTGAGAGAATAGATCCTGAGATCGCTCAACAAGTGAACGAGGGCTCCTTGATGCAGAATGCACCTCATGCTGGGGAGGATTATTATTTTATCGCCGAGAGTTCGGTGGTCTTTATCTGGACAGCAACCCCCTACCGAACAGAATGGCGGTATGGCCCAGCAGGCCCCAAGCTGGTCGCGATTGACGCCGGGCATGTCTGCCAAAACCTATATACCGCCTGTGGGGCGATCGGGGCGGGAACCTGTGCGGTGGGGGCTTTTAACCGAAAAATAATGGATAAGGTTCTAAACATAGACGGCGAAAAAGAATTTTCGGTTTATATGGCCCCTGTTGGGAAGGTATAGGTAAAATAGAAAAAATATGGTGAGGCTGCCTGTTCTCAGAAACCTGATTCTAAGCAAAGATGATCGACCGAGAAGGTATTGCGGCGAACAAAACTTTTTTTCAGGAGGTCTTCATGCTGGAAGGTCATGTTATTGGTGGGGTTGGTTTAATATTATTAGGTATATTTATCGCTCTGGGTCGATTTCAACGTTGGGAATGGGTAAACAACCACCATAAAGTACAAACGGTTGAGAAGATATTGGGTGAGAAAGGGGCAGATAATTTTTACTTGATTTTAAGCATAGGTAGTGTAGTCTTAGGCATTCTGACTGCCCTAAAGGTTATTGGTAATCATATTTCCACATCCTTCATGCCGCGAGAAAAGAGGGCGAGACGGCAGGACAGGTGCTGGTGGCAAAGGATTCAAATCAACACTCTTTGTATTATAATTCCTGTGAGGTTTGTCATGCATCTAAATGAATTGAAGAAAATTAGAGGGCAGCTTTATCAAATTGCTGCCAGACATGGGATTGCTAAAGTCTACGTCTTTGGTTCTGTAGCGCGTGGGGAAAGCAGTGAAATCAGCGATCTTGATCTCCTCGTTGAGATGGAAACTGGCGCATCCGCTTTTGGGGTTGGCGCATTTCAATTCGAAGCCCAAAAGCTCCTCGGGGTTCAGGTTGATGTCATTCCAACCTTTACCCTACCAAAAATTGAAGATAAAAACTTTGTTCAATCCGTGCAGGCAGAAGCAGTTGCTTTATGAAAGATAATAAAAGGCTGCACGATATCCTTGATGCGATAATAGCGATTGAATCCTACGCTCTTTTCAGCTACGAAGAATTCATCGCAGATCATAAAACCCAGGATGCCATTTTATATAATCTGATCGTTATTGGTGAGGCGGCCAATCAAATCTCAGAAGCGTTTCAGGAGAAATTTCATAAAATCCCTTGGGCTTCCATGATCGGCACAAGAAATATCATTGTTCACGGTTACGATCAAGTCAAATTACAAATCGTCTGGGAAATACTCCAACGTGATTTGACACAATTGAAATCAGAAATTACCAAAGTTATTGATTAAAAGCAATTATGTCCATCTGTTAATCCAAATGGCTCCCGAATGGGAGTCATTTTTTCCTTCGACTATACTTAATCTCCATGCCGGTGGTAAAGGATTCAAAGGCTACGACCTGTTCGAGCGGTATCCTAGCTTCCCCAACCTTCTCCATCATAATATCGGGTGCCGCGGTGGCCCTTACCTGGATACGGCTTTTCGGCCTTTTCCCCGGGAGTTTTTACAAAGATCAGGCTGCGGGCTTTCCCGGATGAGGGGTTAACAGCCCCAAATTCAATCCGGGTGATCTGGCAGCGTCCCACTACCATATCCTACCAGATTGTGTAGACATAATCGCCGACATTCAGGCGTGATGGTTTTCCCGCCATGTGAAATTCAAATTCCCCTGCGCGTCCATCATAAAGGGCCTCAACAGCTTCGATACCGTCTTTTTGGGGGATGGTTTTGGTTATACCGCTCATTTCTATTCTCCTAAGAATTAATTCATCCTAAAATCAATTGAAGTAAATTGTACCGCGTCAAGGTCTGTGAGATGGTTTTAGATGTTGAAAAACGACTACCCAAACCCAAAAGGCTCCCGATTGGGAGCCTTTTATGTGCTGGGGGCAAAGGATTCGAACCTCTACTTACTGTTCCAGAGACAGCTGTCCTACCATTAGACGAGCCCCCATTTCAGCGGCAAGATTTTACCATGCCCCCCATAATACGTCCAGCAAAAGACACTCATAGCCTTCTTCTTTGTTATAATTCGCCCACGCTTATTCTATAGATCAAGGATTTATCCATCATGACAGAAGAGATTAACAAAACCTCCCATTTTATCCGCGAAGCCGTCGCCGAAGATTTGGCATCCGGACGCTTTAGCAGCATTGCCACCCGCTTCCCGCCAGAGCCGAATGGCTACCTGCATATCGGGCATGCCCGCGCCATTATCATCGATTTCAGCATCGCCGAGGAAAATGGCGGATTCTGTAACCTGCGCTTTGATGATACCAACCCCACCAAAGAAGACGTGGAATATGTGGATGCGATCAAGGAAGATATCCGCTGGCTGGGTTACGAATGGAAAAATGAATTTTACGCCTCCGACTACTTTGACCAGCTTTATGAATATGCAATTGAGTTAATTAAAAAAGGCAAAGCCTACGTTGATGAGCAAACACAGGATGAAGTCCGTAAAAATCGAGGCTCCCTCACCAAGCCTGGCGTTAACAGCCCCTACCGCGATCGTCCCATTGAAGAAAACCTGGAACTATTTAAGGCCATGAAGGAGGGCGAATTTGCGGATGGCTCGGTCGTGCTGCGCACCAGGATCGATATGGAATCCGGGAATATGAATATGCGCGACCCTGTCCTCTACCGCATCCTGCATAATCCACCCCATCACCGCACCGGCGATAAATGGTGCATCTACCCGATGTATGATTTTGCCCATGGTCAGAGCGATTCCATTGAGAGGATCACCCACTCGCTCTGCTCGCTTGAATACGAAGATCACCGCCCCCTTTACGAATGGTTCCTGGAAGAATTGGGGATCTTTAAAACCCGTCAGATCGAATTTGCCCGCCTGGGTCTGACATATACAGTGATGAGCAAACGCCGGCTGGTCAAATTGGTCAAGGAAGGTCTGGTCAAAGGCTGGGATGATCCCCGCATGCCGACCCTGACCGCCTACAGACGCCGTGGCTACACGCCAGAAGCGATCCGCGCCTTTGTCGAGGCAACCGGGGTCGCCAAAAAGAACAGCACTGCTGATGTGGGCTTGCTTGAGCACCATATCCGTCAGGATCTGAATAAGCGCGCCGAACGGCGGATGGCTGTCCTCGATCCGCTCAAGGTCGTCATCACCAATTATCCTGAGGGGCAAACTGAGATTCTGGAGGCGACCAATAATCCGGAGGATGAATCAGCTGGAACGCGACAAATTCCCTTCTCGCGGGAATTCTATATTGAAAAAAGCGATTTCAGTGAGGATCCCCCAAATAAATATTTCCGGCTCGCCCCCGGACGTGAGGTTCGCCTCCGTTATGGATATTTTGTCACGGCGACCGATTTTGTTAAAGACGAGTCTGGCGAGGTAACGGAAGTCCACTGCACCTATGACCCTGAGACAAAGGGCGGCTACGCCCCGGATGGACGCAAGGTCCGCGGTACCATTCACTGGATCTCGGCAGAAGATGCAATTGATGCCGAAGTCCGCATTTATGACCGGCTCTTCACTGTCCCCAACCCGATGTCCGCTGAGGAGGGGAAGGATTTTACAGACTATCTTAACGCCGATTCGCTTGAGACCGTAAAAGGCTGCAAATTGGAACCAGGCCTGAAAGGCGCGCGTCCCGGTGACCGCTTCCAGTTCGAAAGGCTGGGATATTTTGTCGTCGATCCCGATACGACCGATGGGAATTTGATCTTCAATCGCACTGTCACCCTGCGTGATACATGGGCCAGGATCGAGAAAGCGCGCGCGAGCGAAAAAATGGAAGAGAATCGGCGCCGAAAGCAGGAACAGAAAAGAAAGCAGAAGGAAGCGGCAAAGAAAGCTGGTTAGAAAGTTACAGGTTTGAAAGTTGGAAAACAAGTCAGTCTCTGAGCGGAAGTGAAGCGTAGCGAAACTGTAGACGACTTGTACTCGAAAGGGCGAAGAGCGTATTTTTAATAACTCGTCCTTCGACTGCACTCTTCCCGTTGGTCATCGCTCCGCCCAGGAGCTGACAGCTGAACTTTAAGCAGTATTGCCATTAAACTCGTTCATCGCCTCATCAATCCCCTCATCAATGAATTTGAAGGCTGCATCTGCGGCACGATCAAGAGTCTCTGAAAGAAGCATTTCATCCCCTATGGAGAAGTTTTGGAGCACATAGGCGGCCGGATCCATCCGTCCGGGCGGGCGCCCAATCCCCAGGCGTAAACGGGGGAAATCCGGCGTGCCAAGCTGTTCGATTGTCGATTTGATCCCTTTTTGTCCACCCGCCCCGCCATCCGGGCGCAAACGAATTGTGCCAAATGGCAAATCCAGATCGTCGTGGGCAATCAGCAAATTTGAGAAGGGCAATTTATAAAATCGAGCCAACCCCTGCACCGCCTGCCCAGAGAGATTCATAAAGGTCTGTGGTTTGGCTAGGATCACTTTGGTATCTTGATGACGGGCTATACCCACCAAGGCTTTTGATTGCAAACGCGTCATTTTGGCATCCAGACGGATAGCCAAACGATCGATCAACATAAAGCCAATATTATGGCGATTTTCGCGGTAGTCACGACCCGGATTTCCCAGGCCAACGATCAGATAGGTGTCAGTCATATTATTTACTCTTCTTTTTTACAACGGCTAAGTTTAACACAAAGCAGCCAATATGCTTTGAGCGTCCCGCAGGTTTATGTTTTTCAAGTACATGAATCATGGGAACCTGAGGGACGTTTTACTCCAATTAAATCAACTGCCTTTAGTGAATATCCTTTTTATCGAAGAGGGTGCGACACACTCCTGCTTGAGTGAAGATCCTGAAAAATTTAATATGACCTGTTAAAATGGAATATATCAAGAAAATAAATGATTGGGCAAGCTCTGATGATTTGATTTTATGGTAAACTCATTCCGAAATATAAACACGCCCGAAGCAATGGAGGCTCCTCTCGGATGAGCAAATCTATCAGCGAACAAATGGTTGAAAGTCTACGCGAAATGCAGTCAGCCGCCCCCGATATCGAAGCATCGGCGGTCGTTTCTGTAGACGGACTCATTATAGCTTCCGCTTTACCTGACGAAGTCGAGGAAGACCGTGTTTCAGCCATGTCTGCTGCCATGCTTAGCCTTGGAGAACGCATCGCCGGAGAGCTCGGCCGCGGCGGTCTTGACCAGGTTTATATCAGAGGCGACAATGGTTTTATCATCCTGACCGCCATTGGCGAAGAAGCAGTCCTCACCGCGATGGCACGCAAAAAAGCAAAACTTGGACTGATCCTCCTTGAAATGCGGCGTGCTGCCGAAACTCTTACAAAGTTGGTGGGATGAAAAACCCATCTCATTCTCACTCCAAAATAAACCCCATGCGGGGAGGAGCCGATCAGCGGCCCTCCCCGCATCTTTTTTGTAAAATTACGAGGAAATTATGACACCAAAATATATATTTTTTACAGGCGGCGTTGTCAGCTCAGTAGGAAAAGGCGTTACAGCCGCGGCATTGGGCTTGCTGCTGAAGGAACGCGGATTCAAAGTCTCGGTCCAGAAGCTCGATCCCTACATCAACGTTGATCCGGGGACGATGTCCCCCTACCAGCATGGCGAGGTCTTCGTCCTCAATGATGGCGCCGAAACAGATCTGGATCTTGGGCATTATGAACGTTTTATTGATACACCCCTGACCCAGGTCAGCAACTTCACTTCAGGGCAGGTTTATGCCGAGGTGATCTCCAAGGAACGACGCGGCGATTATCTCGGCGGGACGATTCAGGTCATCCCCCATATCACCAACGAGATCAAACGCCGGATCGGGCTTGTCGCGAAAACGACTGGGGCAGAGATCGTCCTGGTCGAGGTCGGCGGAACAGTCGGCGATATCGAATCACAGCCCTTTATGGAAGCTATGCGTCAAATGAACCGTGAGATCGGCAGGGAAAATCTCTTTTTTGTTCATGTGACCTGGCTGCCCCATATCGGTGCAACCGGAGAATTGAAAACGAAGCCCACCCAACATTCTGTCGCCGAATTACGCGGGATTGGTATCTCACCAAATATGATCATCGCCCGTTCCGATCATCCTATGGAGCAAGAGCTGGTTGATAAAATCGCCCTCTTTTGCGATGTGGAAAAACGCGCTGTTGTCCCAATGACCACCACCAAGACATTATACGAGGTGCCTCTATTACTGGAAAAAACTGGCGTCGCAGACTTTGTTATCGAAAAACTTGGACTAAAAGCAAGTAAAACGCCAAAGCTCGGAGAATGGAAAAAGCTGGTCGAAAAAGTAAAGAAAGACAAGCCAACCATAAAAATTGCGTTGGTTGGGAAATATGTTGAATTGCAGGATGCCTATATGTCGGTCCGGGAGTCTTTACGTCACGCCTCCATCTCCCTCGGGGTTGAATCAGAAATCGAATGGATCCATTCTGCCGATCTTGAAAAGGGTAAACGCTTGGATGCGCTCAAGTCCGCAGATGGAATCATCGTTCCGGGCGGCTTTGGTACGCGCGGTATCGAAGGCAAGATCCTTGCCGCCAATTATGCCCGCGAAAATAAAATTCCCTATTTGGGATTATGCCTCGGCATGCAGTTGATGTGCATAGAATTTGCCCGTAATATTCTTGATTACGAAAATGCCAACTCGACAGAATTTGACCTGAATACAAAAGATCCGGTCATTGATCTGATGCTGGATCAGCGTGATATTACCGATATGGGGGGCACAATGCGCCTCGGTTTATATCCTTGCGTATTGAAAAAAGGCTCAAAAGCAGCCGAGGCATATGGCGTAAAGCAGGTCGAAGAGCGTCACCGTCACCGGTTTGAGTTTAACAATGCTTATCGTGACGAGTTTGAGAAAAAGGGGATGGTCTTCTCGGGCGTTTCACCGGATAATAAATTGGTCGAAATTTCAGAAATTGCCGACCATCCCTTTATGGTCGGGAGCCAATTTCACCCTGAATTTTTGTCACGCCCCATGAGACCACATCCACTTTTTCTAGGCTTTGTAAAGGCGACAAAAAAGAAAGCTGGCAGATAATCACCCCCAACTCGTAAACGAGCCATCCCCCTCGCTGGCGGGGGGGATCACAGAGGGGTTCCAAACCCTTCCGGCATCTCGGCATAAACTCCACGCATCTCTGGTGGGAGATTGGCCGCAATAGAAAACATGATCCTGTCCGTCAGGGCAAGAGCATCATCGCCTTCTTGCGGAAGTATGGGTGGGCAAAATATCACCGTGACCTGATTCCTCCTGGGGAACTCCCTGAAGAATTTATTGCTACCTATGATAGCCATCGGCATGATCGGGACATTTGCCTCCATCGCGAGGCGGGCAGTTCCTGTTTTGGCGAGACCAAGCCCCTCGCCTCGTGAACGCGTCCCCTCCGGAAACATGCCTAAAGTCTGCTCGTGAGAGAGCGTCTTTTTGGCGTGTTTCAGTGCCCAAAGATCCTTCCCCTGCCGATGAACGGGAAAGGCACCCACATTTCTCAGCGCGATATCCATGATCGGATTTTTGAATAATTCCGATTTTGCCATATAGAAAATCGGGCGGGGCAGACTGAGCTGCATGGGGAAAACATCAAAATTGGTGACATGATTTGCGGCAACGATTACAGGCCCCTCCTGCGGGAAATTACCCTTACCCTCGATTTTCAAATCCATAAAAATACGAAAAATATTCTTGAGGGTAAACACCAATCCCACCCGAAAGGGCGTGGCTACAAATTGGAATCTTTGCTTTTCACGGGGATCGATATTTGGGGAATTTAAAACTGGCAAACAAACCTCCAGAACAAATAAAAAGGGTTATACTTGCGATGCAAATTTTGAAGATAACACATATTAATTAACGCTTGGAGAAGCAAATGGATACTACGATTGTTGATATCTCTGCCCTTGAAATTCTTGATTCGCGCGGTAACCCGACTGTTGAGGTTGAGGTTGTACTCGCTGATGGTGCCTGGGGGCGCGCCGCTGTTCCTTCGGGCGCTTCCACTGGCACGCACGAAGCCCTTGAAATGCGCGATGGCGATAAAGATCGCTATCTAGGTAAAGGTGTTGCCAACGCCGTCGCAAATGTGAATGAAGAGATCGCCGATTCTTTCTTTGGATGGGATGCCTCCGAACAACGCGAAATTGACCAGGCCCTGATCGAATTGGACGGAACACCCAATAAAGCGCGGCTCGGCGCGAACGCGATCCTTGGGGTGAGTCTTGCCACCGCGAAAGCTGCCGCAAATTCACTGGGTCTGCCCCTGTACCGTTATCTCGGTGGGGTCCATGCCCATCTGCTCCCTACTCCGATGATGAATATACTAAATGGCGGCGCACACACTGCCTGGCAATCGACAGATGCCCAGGAATTCATGGTCATGCCTCTCGGTGCGCCAAGTTTTTCGGAGGGGTTGCGCTGGGGAGCGGAAATCTACCACGCCTTGAAATCTGTTTTGAAAGCGCGCGGTTATGCAACCTTGGTCGGAGACGAGGGCGGCTATGCCCCGGCGTTGAAAGCCAATGCTGAAGCCGTGGAAGTAATTCTCGAAGCGATTGAGAAAGCTGGCTATAAGGCCGGTGAAGAGATCGGAATCGCCCTTGACCCGGCCGCCTCTGAATTCTACGAAGATGGTCTCTATAATTTGCGTACAGAAGGAAAGAAACTTTCCAGCGAAGAAATGGTAGCCTACTGGAAAACCTGGGTCGATCAATACCCCATTGTTTCAATCGAAGACGGCCTTGCCGAGGATGATTGGAAGGGCTTTCAGTTGATGACCGCCGAAATGGGCGACAAGATCCAGATCGTCGGTGACGATCTTTTGGTAACCAACCCAGAGCGCGTCCAACGCGGTATCGACGAGAAAGCCGCCAATGCCCTCCTGGTAAAAGTCAATCAAATTGGAACGTTGACTGAAACCTTCCAGGCTGTAGAAATGTGCCACCGCGCCGGATGGAATGCAGTCACTTCTCACCGCTCCGGAGAAACCGAAGACGCAACCATCGCCGATCTGGCTGTGGCCCTGAACACCGGTCAGATCAAAACCGGCGCACCCGCCCGTTCTGACCGCGTGGCAAAATATAACCAGCTCTTGCGAATAGAATCCGAGCTTGGCGATACTGCCGAGTACGCTGGCTGGGGTGCTCTGAAGCGCTAGATAAAAAACCAGGTGACTGTGAGAAATCACGGTCACTTTTTTATTCTATTTCCAAGATAATGTCCTCATGAACAATAATTCTCTAGATAATAAGATTTACTCACATCTACCCAAACCGCTCCGGCATTTTTCCGTTGTACAGACTGTGGAATTGGCGCTGGCAGAAGATTTATCGGCCGATGGGGATCTCGAAATTAATCGGGCACAGCTCGCATCAAAGGATATAACCAGCGCAGCCACTCTCGATGCAGATGTGATTTTACATGGCAAGATCACCGCGAAAGCGAGCGGCATCATCGCTGGGCTGGATCTGGCCGCTGTCATTTTCAAATTTGTAGATCCAAAAATTGAATTCTCTGCAAATGTTCAGGATGGTCAGCAGGTAGAACCTGGAACGGTTCTGGCCGAACTTTCTGGCCCAGGCGTAGGGATGTTGGCTGCCGAGCGGACTGCACTAAACTTTGTAGGGCGTATTTCTGGCATTGCAACGCTGACAAGAAAATATGTGGATACAGTCGCTGGAACAAATGCAACCATCCTGGATACACGCAAGACAGCGCCCGGGCTGCGTGTGATCGATAAATATGCGGTCCTGATGGGCGGAGGCGAAAATCATCGGATGGGTTTACATGATATGATCCTCATCAAAGATAACCATATCGACGGCGCAGGCGGAATCGCGGAAGCGGTAGCAGGCGTACGTCAGCAGTATGGCACGCGCTACCTCATCGAGGTGGAGGTCAAAGATCTGGATGAATTAAATGAAGCCCTTTCGCTATTGCCGGAACGGATCATGCTTGATAATATGTCCCTGGATATGATGCGCCAGGCAGTCGAGATCACAAAAGGCCGAGTCCAATTGGAGGCCTCCGGAAACGTATCCCTGGAAACTGTCCGCGGGATTGCTCAAACAGGTGTGGATTTTATCTCGGTTGGCGCATTGACACATTCCGTACCAGTTTTTGATATCAGCATGCGGATGGTCGCGTAAATCGCAACTATTCCTTTTATTGGAGAACCTAATGACCTTTGAAACTTTTTATCAGGAAATGCAAGAGAAGCTCAAAAATGTCGTTCCTGAACCAGAAATATTTATCAAGGCCGAGATCGCCTGGGAAATCAACAAACTCAAGATTGAAAAGAATGCTGTCATTCTCGGGCATAATTATATGGAGGCAGCCCTCTTTCACTCGATCCCCGATCATGTCGGAGATTCTTTGGGACTGAGTCGCATCGCTGCTGAAACCGACAAAGATATCATCGTCTTTTGCGGAGTGCGTTTTATGGCCGAAACTGCCAAAATCCTTAACCCCAAAAAGACGGTGCTCCTTCCTGCAAAAAAGGCTGGCTGCTCGCTGGCAGAAAGTATTACGGCACAGGATGTCCGCGATTTACGGGAACGCTTTCCCGGTGTGCCAGTGGTGACCTATGTCAACACCTATGCCGATGTGAAAGCCGAAAGTGATATTTGCTGTACATCAGCTAATGCCAAGGCAGTCGTAGAATCCTTAAATACTGATACCGTCATCTTCCTGCCGGATGAATATCTCGCAGGGAATGTCGCCAAGGAGACGGGCAAGCATATTATTTTCCCCACACGCACAAAGAGGGCGAACGATTCTCTCCTGGATGTTCAGTTGATCGGTTGGCATGGACGCTGCGAGGTGCACGAACAATTTACTGTGAAGGATATCGAAGATATCCGCGCCCAATATCCCGACGTGGCGATTCTTGCCCATCCCGAATGCAGCCCGGAAGTGGTAGCCGCCTCCGACTTTGCCAGCAGCACGACAGCCATGATCCGCTACGTGGAAGAGAGCAATGCGCCTCAATATTTATTGCTGACCGAATGTGCCATGGGTGACAATATCGCTGCTGCTAACCCAGATAAAAATATGCTTGGCTTATGTCGCGTACGCTGCCCGCATATGAACGAAATTACCCTTGAAGACACGCTGGATTCTTTACAAAATATGCGCTATGTAATCGAAATCCCTGAAGATATTCGCATTCGCGCCGAGCGCGCAGTCCAGCGCATGATTGAAATTGGATAGACAGGAACCCCCCAGCCTCTGAGCGGAGTTCAGAGCGGTAGCGATGAACGTAGTCGAAGAGTGGCGCGTTAAAAACTCGTCCTTCACCCAATCGGGTACTACATATGCAAACAGACGTCCTCATCATCGGTAGCGGCATCGCCGGAGCAAGCGCTGCCTTGCGCCTGAGCGCAGACTCTCAACGCCAGATCACGCTCATTACCAGTGCACAAAGACCGATTGAAAGCAATTCGCAATATGCCCAGGGGGGTATCGTCGGGCGCGGGCAGGAAGATTCTTCCGATATGCTCAGGGAGGATATCCTCAACGCCGGGGATGGGATCTGCTTTCCCGAGGCCGTTGAAATCCTGGCAAAGGATGGGCCTGAACTCCTTCAGAAAATACTCATTGAACAGGTTGGCGTCTCATTCGACGAAAAAGAGAGTGGCGGGCTGGTCTACGGCCTCGAGGCGGCTCATTCGCGGCGGCGCATTCTGCATGTCGGTGATTTTACCGGCAAAGCGATCATGCGTGCATTGCTCCAAAAACTGGATGAGCAACCCAACGTCAATATTCTCACCGGGCAAACTGCGATCGACCTGATCACCTTCCCCCACCACGCCCGAAATCCCCTTGCCATTTATCAGCATCCTGCCTGTCATGGAGCCTACGTCTTTAATCAGAAAAACCACAAGATCTCACGCGTCCTGGCCAATAATACCATTCTGGCCTCTGGCGGTTTGGGACAAATCTTCCTCAATACTACCAATCCAAGTGGCGCCCGTGGCGATGGATTAGCGATGGCTTATCGGGCTGGAGCACGAGTCGCAAATGCTGAATACGTCCAATTTCACCCCACTGCAATGCATATGCCAGGAGTGACGAAATTCCTGATCAGCGAAGCTGTTCGCGGAGAGGGCGGCGTATTAATGACCCCAGGTGGACGAGCTTTTATGTCCCAATATTCCTCTAAATGGAAAGACCTTGC
>NZ_CEYOSI010000032.1:0-9509 GCF_982879505.1 Candidatus Desulfolinea nitratireducens | reverse complement strand
GACCTTGCCCCGCGCGATATTGTCGCCCGTGCCATTTATTGGGAAATGATGGAAAATGATTATCCCTATGTCCTGCTCGATATCGCCTCGCATATGAAAGCGGATGCGATCAAAACACGCTTCCCGCAAATTTATGAACGCTGCCTGAAAATGGAGATCGATATCACCGAGCGGCCAATTCCGGTGGTACCGGCTGCGCATTATTTCTGCGGTGGCGTATTGGTCGATGAATGGGGACAAAGCTCAATCCCGGGTCTATACGCGGTAGGTGAAGTTTCCTGCACCGGGGTCCATGGGGCAAACCGATTGGCTAGTACCTCCTTATTGGAAGGCCTGGTCTGGGGCGACCGCGCTGCCCGTCACATCCGTGACCTTGAACCTGCCCCCATTGTGGATGAAAATGATGTCCCCCCTTGGGATGACACCAACGCTCAATACGATACCGATCCTACTTTGATCCAGGGTGACATGCAAACCATCCGCAACCTGATGTGGCATTATGTCGGGTTGGTTCGCAGCCATTATCGGATGAATCGCGCCCTGCGCGAACTCCATCATTTACGGACCGAGATCGAAGGCTTCTACAAAAAATCCCGCCTGACAGACGGCCTGATCGGCCTGCGCAACAGCGTCCAGGCCGCCCTGATCGTTGCCAATGCTGCCAGAATGAACAAGGTCAGCAGAGGCTGTCATTATCGGGAAGAAAGCATACAAGACTGATAATTTCTCAAAAAAGAAAAAACCATTCCGGGAACGGGATGGTTTTTCGTAATAAAGTTCTCTTTTCCTATTAGACTTCTTGCAAAAACCCCTTTTTGACACTGCTCTAGCCGCCGTCCTCGGCGGCGGGGACGCCGCTGGGAGCACATATGAAAGAGGTCTATTGATATTCACTAAAGTTAGATAATATTATCTGAGTAAAACGTCCCGCAGGTTCCCATTATTTCAGGTACAAAAAAATTAACCTGCGGGACGCTCATAACCAATTTATCTGAATATCAGTAGGATGAGATCCAGACCTGAGCGAGATTACTTCACAGCCTGACGCCCGGCCTGAAAAGCCTCCCGGTTCAGCTCAACAAATTTCGGCGGGACCCGGGCCTCAATTACCTTCAACCACGGATCTGACTCCATTTCCAGTATCTTAGAAAGCGCTCCCAGAAGTACCACATTCGCAGCTTTGATATTGCCAAGTTCTTTAGCGATCTCAACACCCCTCACCCAATAAACTTTATCAGTCACCAATTTGAAAGATGCTTTGATCTTTTCATTGGCAGGATACACATCCATCCCGGAGCTGACGGATAAGGGAGTGATTTCATAATCATTTACCAGGACCATCCCTTTCTCGCGAACTCCACCCACAAAACGGATTGCTTCCAGCTTCTCAAATGCGATCAGAATATCCGCTTCGCCATCAGGAATGACAGGAGAATAGACTTTCTCACCCCAACTGACGTGTGAGACCACGCTCCCACCGCGTTGCGACATGCCATGAACCTCGGCTTTTTTTACATCGTAACCCAGGCTAATTCCCAATTCGGCTAAAACGTTGCTGGCAAGGATCGTTCCCTGCCCACCAACGCCCACCAGTAGAAAACGCATATTTTTCATAATTCCCTCGATGATTTACCACAAAGGCACAAAGTTCACCAAGAAAACCTTTGTGTTTTTCCGTATCTTTGTGGTGAACCTAATCCACTTGTCGTGCCAATACCTGCTCGCGAAATAAAATTGCATCACGGGGGCAAACCTGCGAGCAGATTTCACATCCTGTACAAAGTATCGGGTTTATTTCCGCCAGCGGACGCCGGGTTTTCTCGTCCAGCTTTTCTGATCTGATGATCGCTGGACAACCGATCCGGAAGCAGAGAGTGCAACCATTGCAATCCTCTTCAACGATATCCAGGGGCAGATATTTTTTGCGCTCATCTGGAACAAGGGCACAGGCATGATCAGTGATCAAGACTGCCGGCTCGTCGATTTTCAGCCACTCCCTGAGCGTGCTTTCAATCGCATCCACATCATAGGCATCAACGCGCCTGACAGTTTTGATGCCTATTGAGCGGACAAGTGCTTCAATATCGACTTCGTTGGTTGGCTTGCCTTGCAGGGTTAACCCGGAACCGGGATTTTCCTGTTGTCCTGTCATGCTGGTAATACGGTTATCCATAATGATCGTGATCACATTGCTCTGGTTATAGGCCACATTCATCAAGGCCTGCACCCCGGTGTGAAAAAAAGTCGAATCACCGATCACCGAAAAATGTCGTTCCCTGTCGCCAGCCATCATGCCGCCATGCGCCACGCCAATACTTGCGCCCATACAACCGCAGGTGTCCATTGCACTCAAAGGCGGTACAACACCCAGTGTATAACAGCCGATATCACCGTTGACTGGTCGTTTGAGCTTGTTCAAGATATAGAAAGTGCTCCGATGAGGACAACCGGGACAAAGCGCTGGGGGGCGCCTGGGCAGTTCTTCCACCAAAAGGACGGGGAACTCCACTCGCGCAGCCGGAGCAGACTCGACCTCGGGTTGGGTTTTCGGTTCATCGGGCAATAAGCCAATCCGAATTGCGTGCGATCGTACGATTCCCGAATTCAGTTCACCGTTATGCGGAAAGATCGATTTAAAATGTGGATATTTGCCGCCAACCCATCCATCCGGTTTATATAATTTGATCCCCATCATCAATACCTGCTCCTCGATAAAGGGATCCAGTTCCTCAAGTACGATGACTTTATCAACCTTTGCAGCAAAATCACGAATCATATTTTGCGGCAGCGGGAAAGACATGCCAAGCTTTAAGATGCTGGCATCAGGGAAAACATCGCGAGCGTACTGATAGGCAATCCCGCTGGTAATTACACCAAGCTCAAAACTACGCATCTCTGCCCGATTGAGATCAGAAGTCTCGGCGAAGTCAGCAAGTTTTTGGAGACGCTCCTCCACAAGAGGATGTCGTTTGCGCGCATTGGCGGGGATCATGACATATTTGGCAGGGTTACGCGGATATTTTCCCGGAGGTGGGGTTTGGTAGCGATCAGGTCCGGTTGCGACGAGTGAGCTGGTATGACAAATCCGCGTCGTCGGGCGGATTAAAACAGGGGTGTCAAATTCTTCACTGATCTCAAATGCCCTCACCATCATATCCCTGGCTTCCTGACTGTCAGCAGGATCGAGGCAGGGAATACGCGCAAATTTGGCATAATTGCGGTTATCCTGTTCGTTCTGGGAGGAATGCATTGAAGGGTCATCGGCAGAAACGATCACCAGGCCAGCTTCCATCCCGGTCATCGCGGCATAGAAAAATGAATCTGCGGCTACATTCACACCAACATGCTTCATGGTCGCCAGGGCGCGTTTACCCGCATATGCTGCACCCACAGCGACATCCAGCGCGACTTTCTCATTCGGAGCCCACTCAGCATAAACATTTGGCATTGAAGCAAAAAACTCCAGGATTTCGGTACTCGGTGTCCCCGGGTAACCCGACGCCACTTCCACGCCTGCTTCCCAGGCGCCGCGCGCCAGGGCCTCATTACCAGAGAGCAGTCGTTTTACCAATTCTTCTGTCATTTGGGAATTTCTCCTATACCAACAATTAAATTCAGAACTTGATATCCTTCACATTCAACTGCAATAATTTCCGCCCATTCCATTCGCTCACCTCAAAAGTAAAGAGCAAATCGATTTTTGGGGGCAGATCAGGCTTGAGGTGCCCCAGCCGAAAAGCGATTGCATCCAAAGTGGCTTCACCATCTGATAATGTCAGCTTGAGATGAGACTGATCCTGTCCAACAGTACGTGAACTTTTTACACGCAGATTGCGGGAAACAAAAATCGGGCGTGGATTTCCATAGCCAGTGGGTTCGAGATAATTAAAATGTTCGAGCATCTCGAAACTCAAGGATTCGAGCCCAAGCTCCATATCTGCTACCAATACCGGTCGCAGGTCTACACCCGCGAGTTTTTCCGTTGCAATCTCTCTCAGGCGTTTAAGTAATATCCCCACATTTTCATTGCGGACAGTGAATCCTGCCGCAGCGGCGTGACCTCCATGCCGGACAAGCAAATCCGCGCATTCGTCAAGAGCTTCTGTGATATGGAATTCAGGGATCGAGCGGCACGAACAACGCGTGGTTTCTTCATCCACTTCCCCAACGATAGCGGGTCGATAGTATATATCTGCCAGGCGGGATGCGGCTAACCCCACCACGCCAGGATTAAATTCCGGCGAGGCAGCGAAAAGCAGCAATGCGTCCGGGTCATCGGCAAGGGCGATGACCTCAGCCTGCTGCTGCATCTCACGGGTGATGGTCTGCCGTTCCCGATTTTGGATCTCAAGTGCCTGGGCCATTTCGCCCGTTTTCATAAAGTCAGTTTCCATCAATAAATCTAAAGCTGCGATTGCCGAATCAAGGCGACCGGCTGCGTTCAGACGAGGCCCAAGGCCAAATCCGATATTCATGGCAGTGACCTCCTTGATATTGACCCCCGCAACTGCCGCAAGAGAAACCAATCCCTGACGCTGGGCGTTACGCATCACACGCAGGCCCTTGCGGACCAGGGCGTGGTTTTCACCCGTCAAAGGTGCGAGATCAGCGACAGTTCCCAAAGCCACCAGATCAAGAAGTTTATCTGCAGTGAAACCATTGGTTCCCTGATTTTTCTCCAGCAATCCCTGTGCCATTTTATAAGCAATGCCTACCCCGGCTAGGTATTTCTCGGGATAAGTATCACCATTTTGTTTTGGGTTGATGATCGCCAGCGCGGGTGGCAGCACATCGCCAGGGGTGTGATGATCTGTAATAATGAGGGCAAGCCCAAGGTCACGTGCGTGAGCGACCTCATCCACTGAGCGAATGCCACAATCCACGGTGATAATTAACCCCGCCCCATCCTTTGCAAGCTGATCCAGCGCATCCATATTCAAACCATATCCTTCATCAAAACGGTTCGGGATATAGGCATGAACATCCCCGTTGAGTACCCGCAAAACCTGAACCAGCAAGGCGGTGGATGTGACGCCGTCAACGTCGTAATCCCCATAGATAATAATTTTCTCTTTCTGCTCTATTGCCTGGATAATTCGATCCACCGCAATCGCCATATCTTTTAACGCCCAGGGCGACATCGTATGATCGGGGGCGGCTTTCAAAAAAGCGCGTGCTTCAGCATCGGTTGCATATCCACGATTGAAGAGCAGTTGGCGCAAGATGGGAGGGAATTTTTCAAGGGCCTGATCGGCTTCCGGGGTGAGGGGGGCTTGGATTTGCCAGCGGGTTTGCATGATCTGAGTATAAGCGGGGATAATAGGCGAGGCAAGGGTGTTGTATAATAATGGTAATTCTTTGGAGGAGGCAGCCAAATGTATAAACTAAAACCCGATGAAAAGCTCACGCCCGTGATGGTGTATACTGACGCCGCAGTATTCAACGGCTCCGTTGTGACGAAAAAAATTGCCCGCGTGAATACCTGGTTACGGACCGAAGGTGCACCAACATTTTTGCGTTTACTCAACGCGCAAATGATTCGACCGGATAACCCTGACAGAATTATCAAATTTGATGAACAATTTATTCCCGTCCCCAGTATCATCGGCTTTCATGTTGGACAGGGAATCGAAAATGAGGTGGATTACGACGAGCATGAAGAAAACAGGATGATGGAGCATGTTAAGGTTGTACTGGGGTCATTTCTTGTGGAAGGAAAAATCCGTATATCCACGCAAACCGATCTAAATTCATCCATTGAGCAATACAGAATTGCCTGGTCCTCTATTTACCATGCCACTATCTCCAATTTTTATTTGTCTAAACTGAACATCCAAACCGAGCTCATGCTGGTTCGCCATGAGGGGGTTTCATTTGGGATTATTGGATAATTTCTTTTTATGCTGGATCAAACCTGATGTTGGAATGAATGCCTTATTATTTCAGACCTATCACAATGCTAACGGGTAATCCCCACATTTTGAGTATTTTCTTTTCTTGGATTTTAAATCCTGTACTTGTCAGGCTGTCTACAGGATAAATTGGACGACAATCCACCAAGGCTGGCATTTTGGCATGAAACCATTCATAGATGCGCACGGCGAGAGAATCTTCTTTTTCGAGCGCAACAACCCCCAAACGCCCGGTGGGTTTCAACACACGTTGACATTCCTTGAGCAGAATGGGGATTTCTGGCGTGTCAAATAATTCCAATGTGAAGCTGATAAAAATAGCGTCAAAATATTCGTCGGCATAGGACAATGAAGTAGCATCTCCTGTCTCCAGGCGAACGGCATCTGCCAGTCCCGCACGGAGGAGTCTCTTCTCTGCGATAGCACGCATCTTCTCTGAGATATCGATTCCGTACACTGTTGCGGGGTAAGCAGCCAGGGCCAACGCAACCAGGGCGTGACCAGTTCCACAGCCAATTTCGAGGGCGATTTCGCCGCTCTTCAAATTCAGCATCTCCAATCCTAGATCGGCAAATTTCTTCTCGCTGGCAGCAAATAGATCGTACCAGCGACTGATCCCGTCGTATGTCTGGCGGGCTTTTTCTTTTGAGCGTACTACCCGGCTGATCTCTTTCATTTTTATTTCATTCCAAAGCCTTGCTTTTTGATAATGGAAAGCATTTCTTTGCGAGTAACTTGGGATGTTCGTCGAGCAGTGTGCTCAAGCCAGCCATAAGCTTCCATTTCTCCATCTCTACCCGGGACAGGAACCTGGCGATCAGTATAAATGCCGGTTTCGATCATCACTTGATCATACGCCAGCAGCGCGGCATCCTGCTCTGTGTTGTAACTTTCCCAGTGCAAAATTGCCTCCTGTGACAGGCGAGGACGGATCATCGGTGCCTTCTCTGGCCAGCCAATGGTCATCCCTGTGATGGGAAAAACATGCTCTGGCAATTCGAGTAATTTGATAATCTCAGCTGTGTTATTGCGAATACTGCCGATATAGCAGATTCCAAGTCCCAGAGATTCGGCCGCAAGGGCGGCATTTTGAGCGGCAATGGCCGCATCGATGGCTGCGACCAGAAAATTCTCAACGGTTTCGGCATTATGTTCATAGCCACGCATCTGGTTTACCCGCTCCAGCCGGAAACGGTCGGCGCACCAGGCAAGAAAGACCGGTGCCTGAACGATATGACTTTGTCCGCCACATAATTCTGCCAGTGCAGAACGTTTTTCTGCATCAGTGACAGCGACCACGGTGAAGGTCTGCATATTTGACGAGGTGGAGGCCCGCTGCCCGGCAGCTACTATCCTCTCTACAATGGAAGCAGGAACCGGGTCGGGTTTGTAATGGCGCACAGATCCATGGGCATGGATCAAGTCAAGGATTGCATTTTCCATCATTATTCTCCAGAGATAAATTGTCAGAGCCTAATTTATTAATTTATACTCAAATATGTTTCAGGCTTATAGTATAACAAGCAATTGCATGGTTTTTTTATTCACAAACATCATCAATGCCTGTTACAATAAATCTTATGAATGGAACTAAACGCAATAATATTAAACCCGGCCTGAAAGTCGCCATTGTGTTAAAGAAAGATCAGCGCAGCGACAAGGTTACTGAGGGGATTGTCAAAGATATATTAACCAATTCCGCCAATCATCCGCATGGGATCAAGGTCCGTTTGATGGATGGGCAAGTCGGCAGAGTCAAAGAGATATATGTATAAAATTGCAGGGACAACCCTGCCCTCCCTCTCCCTCCGCCCTCTCCCGAGGGGAGAGGGGACTCACTAATCATTTGCGTCATTCGCTTATTAGCGAAATTCGCGTTTTTAAAAAAAGAGAGAATATTTTGAATAATTCAACGGAAGAAAAACAAGAAAAAACATCCCCCGAAACCCTCCCCAAAACAACCTATGCCGAACTCCCCGAAAAACTGCGCACAGCAGCCGATCGCGTTGGCTGGAGTGAATTAATGCCCGTCCAGGCTCGCGCCATCCCCTATCTCTTCGCCAAAAAAGATGTCATGATTCAGGCGCGCACAGGTAGCGGCAAAACAGGGGCTTTTCTGCTCCCCATGCTGGAGCGGCTCAGGGCAAATAAAAAATATTGTCAGGCGCTGATCCTGGTCCCTACGCGGGAATTAGCCAAGCAGGTGGAAAAGGAAGCAGAAATCATTTGTCGGGATAGTGGTCTTAGAACCGTAGCAGTTTACGGTGGAGTTGGCTACGGCCCACAGATCAAGGCCTTCGAGCAGGGCGCACAGATCGTCGTTGGAACGCCAGGGCGTGTGCTTGATCACCTTATCAAACGAAGTTTCAAACTCGATCGCCTTGAAATGCTGATCTTTGATGAAGCCGACCGGATGCTCTCGATGGGTTTTTATCCGGATATGAAACAGGTCCAGAGCCATCTCCCGCGGCACGCTGTCAATACCTGCATGTTCTCAGCCACCTTCCCCGTGCACGTCATCCGCGCGGCCGACGAGTTCATGCATGAGCCGGAATTCATCAGCCTGAGCAGCGACCATGTCCACGTTACCGACACCGAGCATATTATCTACAACGTACCGAGCATGGAAAAAGATCGGGTATTGATCCGCCTGATCGAGTTGGAGAATCCGCATTCGGCAATCATTTTCTGCAACACAAAGAGACGTGTGAGTTATGTGGCGACCATTCTCAAGCGATATGGATACGACGCCGATGAGTTAAGTTCCGATCTTTCACAAAATCGACGGGAAGATGTTTTGGGAAGCGTGCGGAAGGGGACCTTGCGTTTTCTCGTGGCGACAGATGTTGCCGCCAGGGGCATTGACATCACCTCGCTTTCCCATGTCATCCAATACGAACCACCCGATGACCTGGAAGCCTATATTCACCGTGCCGGGCGAACCGGTCGTGCCGGAGCGACAGGCGTAGCCATGACACTGGTATATGCTGTTGAGAAACGCCAAATGAAACATGTTGCTGCACATTTCAAAATCGAATTTGAAGAACGATCTGTGCCCACTCATGAAGATGTCGCAAATGTGGTTGCCGAAAGATCGCTGGTCTTTCTGGAAGCCAGTCTGCGCGAACGCGATCAGTTACAGACTGACCGGAGTTTGCGTTTCAAGGTCTTGGCTCAAAATCTTGCCGAGAGTGAGGATGAACTTCCAATCATCACCATGCTTCTGGATGATTATTACCAGATGGCGCAGCATAAATTTATCCCCAAGATCGAGGATAAACCAAAACAATCACCGCAAAGGAAGAAATCAGGGAGAGGACCTGGGCAAAATCGCAGTCCAAGGAGAAGAAATAATTAAACACAGTTCAAACAGAGACCCTATTTGATAAAAAGAGTAAGGCTAGAGATAAAAAAGTAAAGGCTGGGATTCAATATTCTAAACCTGACAATTTTGCAACGGCAAAATGTCAGGTTTTTTGAATGATATAATCCAAATATGATAAAAATTATATATTCGATACTATTGGTATTGGCAATTTGGGCATTTGTGAGTTGGTTTTTTGTAAGAAATATTGAATCTCAATCATATACTGTAAT
>NZ_CEYOSI010000031.1:0-22571 GCF_982879505.1 Candidatus Desulfolinea nitratireducens | reverse complement strand
AAAAAGCGTGAGAGGTAATTCCGCGAGAAAAAATGTTTTATCATCTTTATGCTATATTATTCGTCATTTTCCAGGGCTTGGATAAGCGGATCATTCGCGACCGGGGTTTGCCCGACTTCTTCAAGCTGTGTTCGTAGCTTTTGGATCACCCGTTTTAGTTCCACCATACGAATTTCGCGCCCCGCCGTGAGATCTACAAACTTTTGTAACTCTGTTGTCCGCTTTTGGATGCGCTTTTCCATCTCGTTGGCATCTTGAATTACGTGTTCGTGCAAACGTGCATTTTCAATTGCCTGCGCGGCCTGGGTCGCAAAAATAAATGCTAGCTCAGCTTGCTCAGGCAGATAGTCATTGAAGTGAAAACTATCCAGAGTCAGGAAACCAATCAGGGTATCGCGGGCGATCAATGGTATGCCCATCCAACTAGTGATATTTTCGAATAGACCCCAATTTTCAAAACGGGAGTCTTCTTTGGTATTTTTCAAAATTATGGGTGCTTGTGTTTTCTTTATCTCGTTAAAAAGTTCATTATCGTCAGGAAAGACACGCCCTTTAATTGACGGCGAGATTCCATGATCTACCATCACCCGAAAGCCATCCTTTTCACTGAGAAAAATAGCTCCACTATCCATCGGCAGGACTGCTTTAATTTGTTCAAGGAACAGTTTCAATACTGTATCCAAATCAAGCGAGGTGGATAGTGCAGTAGAGATTTTGTTAATTACTTCAAGTTTTTGGGCGTGTTGCTGGACCTCTTCGTATAAACGGGCATTGTTAATAGCAACTGCTGCCTGATCTGCCAGCAATTCCAAAATGCGCAGTTCACTTTTGCTAAATTTGCGTGCGATCTCCGTGGCGACATTCATCACCCCTACAACCTGTTTACCATGGAGCAATGGCAAGCCGACGATAGCACCCTCCAACGGCCAATTCTGAAAGATTGGGCTTTGGCTCATATCATTCACAACAAGGGTTTCTCCACTGCGTGCCACCGTATACGTCAGTCCATCTTTGCGTGGTTCGGAAAAAGGCTCTTCCTGGCGGCCATCCGCCCAACGCACGGCGCCGAAATGGAGGGCTGTCCCATCATAGGTAAAGATGTGGGCGTCATCAGCAGGCACCAATTGTAAAACATATTCCAAAAGTGCATCAAGGACAGCTGGTAAAGATAGATGGGCGGTCAGGCTCAGGCTGGCCTTGCGCAGCGTTTCGAGCCGGAGCGTATTTTGCTTAAGTTCTTCTTCAGCTTGTACCCGTTCGGTGATATCCTGGATCGTTCCAACCATACTGATTGGATTTCCCTGATGATCAAATTCAAGCCCCCCTAAACCATGCACCCATCTCTCCTCTTTGTCAACTGCCCGAATAATGCGATATTCTTTATCGAAACGATGGTGCTGTGCCAACACATCATCTGCAAAATAGTTCTGCATCATTTCCCGATTATCTGGGTGAAGAATACTCACCCAACCATCCACATCGAGTTGAAATCCCTCGTCAATACCAAAAATACCCTTTAAGATTTCACTGCTTATCCATTTCCCTGTAGTTATATCCAGTTCGTAGGAGCCCAGCTGGGCAACTTTTTGAGCTTGTTGAAGAAAAGCTTCGTTCTCGCGCAACGATAGCTCTGACTGCACTCGCTCAGTAATATCTTCCAGACTACCTTCATAATGAAGAATCCGCCCTTCAGCATCACGCACCACTCGAAATGTATCTTGGACCCAAATGAGATTTCCATCATACTGACGAATTCTCATTTCAAATTTATTCACAATATCAGTCTTTTCCAGTTCCGCCAACTCAAAATTACGATCTTCAGGAGTTTTAAACAAATCAGCCGCATTTACACTCAACAATTTTTCCTTGTCCGGGTAACCAAGCATCTGAACAAATGCAGGATTTACATCCAATATCTGTCCATCTGGAGTAGATCGATAAACTCCTATTGGTATTTCTTGAAAGAGATTTCGATACCGTGTCTCACTCTCTTTGAGAGCCGCTTCAGCTTTTTTGCGGGCGGTGATATCAATAGCTGTGCCCAAAATATATGGCTCTATATCCTGATCATCAATAATGCTGACATCTTCTAAAACCCAAACCGGGGCGCCATTTTTATTTCGCAAACAATTTTCTATATTTTTCAACGTACCATTCTCTTTAAGTAATGATAGAAACTTGTCTTGATCTGAAAGGTCGAAATATAAATCAGTTGTACTCTGGGCTTGTAAGTCGGCAAGTGTCTCATGGCCCAATAAATCTATAAAAGCATTGTTGGCGTCCAATATTTGCCCATTAAATGTAGAGAGATAAATTGGCGCTAAACTTCGCTCAAAAAGCATGCGGTAGCGTTTCTCGTTATCATGCATAGCTTGTTCTGTTAGCATTCGTTCTGTGATATTTTTGAATACAATCTGCACAGCGGGCTTACCTTGGTATTCAATGACATTCCCTAATGTTTCAAGATTAAAAATGCTGCCGTCACCCCGCAACCCCTTGAATTGATAATGGCTGATTTTTTTCTCTCCTGATTCCAGCAACTCGATTTCCGTTTTAAAATTGCTCCAGCTTCCAGGAGCAACGAGATCCTTTACGCTCAAACTGATCAGATCGTCAGGTGATGAAAAGCCATATAAATCAGCAAGCCCTTGATCGCAATACTGAATGACCTGGTTTTGAATAATCAGAATACCGACCAGTGAATTATTGAGCATTTCTCGATATTTGGCTTCTGATATTCCTAAAGCCTCGTTTTGCTTACGAAATTTGGAAAGTAAAAAAACACTGCTGAACGCCAGCATCGCGATCAATATTATCAGCAAAGCAACTCCCCATATTGGCCAGAACAGAAACCCTTGTCCAACCATATAAGAAAGTGGGGGACGATCATAATTTCCAACACGAAAGTCAAATGGGAGGACAACAGCTTTCTGTCCTACAAAGAATAGAGGAAGAAGAAAGAGAAAATAGGGATGTTTGGATTGCATCGGTTCTACCAGCCTTTCGTATAAGAACGCTTGATGATAATCCCCTAATGATGATCTTACCTTAACCTTAGTTGGATATACCACAAAATATATCCTTTTTTTTTTCGATATAACTTCAAAAAGCGGCAGATGAAACAAAAAATTCTATCCATCTTTCACAGCCCCCTCACCCTAACCTTACCATACCCGCTAAGTACTCCGTCCATCAGGATGGAGAACTGTTTATTTCCTATTTGGATTATTTTTTAATAATGCAGTATTGATCACTTTACTCATATGGTATTGTTATCGGTTGCATGATAGAGAATATACGATTAAAATTTCACATCGTTTCCCAAACCTATTATACTCAAAAGATACCCTGACTTAAGGGCATGTTATACTCGCAAAATTGAACTGAAACTTCTAAAATCCTGCGGGGTTGTTATAAACAGCCCTGCAGGTAGGAATTGCTGGTGTCAAAACAAGAAGAAGAACATAACGAAAAAGAGATACTCAAGCAAGCTTCTCAGGGCAATCAGGAAGCGTTTGGCTTCCTCTATGAGAGCTACGTTGACCGTATTTTCAACTACATCTATTACCGAACAGGCAACGTTCATGATGCAGAGGATTTAACGGCGCGTGTCTTTCAACGGGCGATGAAGCATATCCCGAAGTATCAAGACCGCGGTGTCCCCTTTTCTGCCTGGTTGTATCGAATAGCCCACAACCTCGTCGCCAATTGGCATCGCGACCGCAGCCGCAAGCAGGAAATAGCCATTACCGATATGATGGCGCTCCCGGCAAAGCATGAGCATCCTGAAATTACCCTTGTCCGAACGGAAAAACAGGATGCCTTGCTCCGCTTGATCCGCAACTTGCCCCCGGATCGTCAGCAGTTGCTAATTCTAAAATTTGTCGAGGGCTACTCCAATGCAGAGATTGGCAAAATAATGACCCGCAGCGAAGGCGCGGTCAAAAGCCTCTATCATCGCACTTTACTGGCTTTACGTGATCAAGTGGATAGCTTGACAATTGAGATTGAAGGAGAATAGCTTATGTTACATATTGTTACCGATGGCGCCGCAGATATGCCTCCCGAATGGGGAGAGGAATACGATATTCACACCATCCCCATTAACATCCAGTTTGGAGATAAAACTTTTCTCCAATTCATTGACCTCGATTTTGATAGCTTTTATGAAATGGTTGACGAGACCAAAACTGTACCGAAAACCTCACAGCCCTCTCCGCATCAGTTTGTTGAGTACTATAAAAACATTGCAAAAGAAGGCGATACGATCTTGTCCATGCATGTAACAAGCAAACTGTCGGGGACATACGCGTCATCTGTGATGGCGGCGGAAGAACTAAAAGATACCTATAATATAATCCCCGTCGATTCGGCAGGTGGCTCCATGGGACTTGGTTTCATGTGCCGTATAGTGCGTGAAATGGATCGGGCAGGAAAAAGCATTGAAGAAATACTTGCCTATATTGAAAGAATTAAGTATAAAGTTCAGATCATTTTGACTCTCGATACCCTCGAGTACGCCCGGATGAGCGGCAGGGTCGGCACATTATCCGCTGCGCTGGCTTCGGTCCTGAATGTCAAGCCGATCGCCGTACTCAAAGAGGGTGTTGTAGATATGGTTGAAAAAGTAAGAACCCGCAAAGCTGCGCTAAGCAGAGTCCTTGAGATGGGACAGGAAGTCTACGGAACGCAGGAAGTTTATCTGAGCGTAGTCCATGCGCGCGATCTCGAATCTGGCGCTCGTTTATTGGATGAGGCCAAGAAAATTTTCAACACAAAAGACGCTGTTCTTACTGATCTCTCTGTTTCTTTAGCAACCAATTTTGGGCCTGGCACAGTTGGGCTCGTGCTCTATCCCGTGGAGTAAGCACATGAAAAGGCTAGAAAAACGTATCGAATCAGCCAAAGAACAGGTGGATACGTTAGAAAAAACTCTTTCGGGCGCATTGAAACCCGTCCACCCTCCTGCCGATGTTATCCAACGTCTGAAAAATCGGATTGGCAGTCTTGAACCGTATCATATTGCCAAGCGGTTAACCAATTGGGAGTTGTGGATCATCACGGTTGGCAGCGTGATGTCTGTGGCAATGGTCATCCTGACAATTGCCCGAGCCATATACTATTTCTTTGGGCGTCAGAGAGGTAGTACGGCGTAGGTATAAATATATCCAGCTGAGGAGTGGGTTTCAAACCCACTCCTCCTGCGTTTAATGATCCCAATCAGGGGTTAGGGCGGAACAGATTTTCTTGGCCTCAGCAACCAAATCCACATCAACGGGGAAACGGAAATCCTTCGTGACGCGCAGCCGTAAAAAAGCGGAAGCCTGCCTAAGGTCGGCGGGCGTATCATCCATTTCACCCAAAAATTTCAGCAGATCATAGGCACTCACGCTGGGGGGTTTAATCCCGTGCTGAATCAGATATTCCCGAATAGCAATCCCTGCTGCACGACGAGCGCAAACACGCATCTTCCCCTGATTTTTCGCGTCGAGTGCCTCCTGGGCCATCTTAAATTCTTCGTTGAGTTCTGTTTTCCAGTTGGTCATTCCGCGATTATAATCTAGCTTTATTGTATAAGGAGAACCGATGAAAAAAGGCAGCTTACTCGTTTTAATCACTTTAGCGCTGATCGCAAGCGCTTGCCAACCAGCGCAACCCGTGGCTACAAAAATTTCTGCGCCCGCAATAAATGGCGATCAGCCCTATCAGATCAGCGGTACGTTTGAGTATACTAACGATATTATCACCACCTATTATGTCGAGCAGGCGGTGGCGTTGGTGGATATCTATGGTTTTATCACCCGCGACCGAGAATGGGAAATTCCGATTGCCTCGCAAACGCTGGGATTCCTTGAACTCGACACCGAAACGATGCAGGGCAGCTATACCCTCCAACTTCCTGCCCGCCCCTTTGGAACCTTTGCCGATATTGATAACGATGATAAGGAAGATATTGGGTTGCAGGTTTTTGCGGTCTCCTATTGGCCCAACCTGACTGGCGGACCCTACTCGGAAGGCGACGATCTTTCGTTGGGTTGGCCGACCTATCTCGCTTCGATCATCACGGATACCGAAAATGAAGATGAGATCATCAGCGGGGATTTGGTGATCTGGGCTCCGGATAATGAGCAGGAGTTTCCCTCAGGGTTTGGGGAGGATGGAAAGCTTTTCACCGCGGACGATCCAGTTGCTCCCGTTTCAGCAGGATATTCTGTCGTCAATATTGATGCGGAACCCTTCACCATTTCACGCGATCCTGAACCCGAGCTGACACTTTACGAGCCAGAGGATGTCGCTATCAAGCAATTTTCAGACGACAGCTACACACAATCTTTTGAGAAGATGTTTGAGATTGTAAGCAAAGAATATGCTTTCAACGGTGTTGAGGGCAAAGAACCCAATTGGGATGCGCTCTACGCCGAGTTGATGCCCCGCGTGGAAGATGCTGAAAAAAGTCAGGATCCTGGCGCTTTCTATTTGGCCTTGCGCGATTTCACCTGGGCTTTTAATGATGGACATGTCGGTTTAAATGGCGGCGAAATAGCCCAGCAACTCTTTATGGATGCTATTGCTGGCGGATATGGATTCGCCATTCGCGAGTTGGACGACGGGCGCGTAATGGTCTCTTATCTCCTCGAAGGCGGGCCTGCTGATCTGGCAGAGATTTTTGAAGGCGCGGTCGTAACCCATTTTAATGGGAAGCCGATCAAAGAGGCTATCTCTGAGGTCAAGCCCTGGTCACAACCCCACTCCACAGAGTTTGCCCTCCGCTATCAACAAGCACGATATTTGCTCCGTGCCCCGATGGGGACAGAGGCTGAAATCGCTTTTATCGATCAAGAAGGAACAGAACAAACCGTCAAACTGAGCGTGATCGGCGAAGGGGAATCTTTCAACAATACTTCGATTTACAGTGAGGCCGACCCCAGCGCGCTGCCGGTCGAATTCCGCCTGTTGGATTCTGGCGCGGGATATATCAAGATCAATTCCAATTATGACGATCTCAATCTGGTGATTCGCCTTTTCGAAAGAGGCTTGAAAACTTTTGAAGAGTTGGATGTGCCTGGCATCATTATTGATTTGCGGGAAAATTCTGGTGGCGCGCCCCTGGAGCTGGCAGGCTTCCTCCATGACGAGGAAATCGTGATGGGGCAGTTGGAATATTATAGTGAGAAGACAGGAGAATTTGAGCCAGAGGGCTTACCCAAAAAAGTAATCCCCTATCAAAACCAATATGATTTCGATAAAATGGTTTTGCTTGTTGGGCAGGCTTGTTTTAGTGCCTGCGAAATCGAATCCTATGGTTTCAGCCAGGTGCCAGGAATGATCGTAGTAGGGCAATATCCTACCGGTGGCGTAGAGGCTGAGGTAGCACGCGGGCAATTTGAACTTCCCGAAGGCTTCTCGCTACAAATCCCGACCGGGCGTTTCAAATTACCTGATGGCAGTATTTTCCTGGAGGGTGTTGGCGTTCAGCCGGAAATTCGCGTTCCAATTGACGAAACGACCCTGTTTACCAATGAGGATCTCGTTTTAGCCACTGGAGAGAAAATTGTCCTGGAACCAATTTCGCTGGGCGTTGCCCCATCTGGACCACCACAGATCGCCAGCATCGAGGAAACACAGGCACGGCTGGAAGAAGGCGATGTTCAACAACTTGAAGAAAGAGCAACTGAGGTATATTCCGAACTTGAGTTGGCCCAAATGGATACGCCGCTCACGTATACGGTTACGCTCTCCACAGACGATGATATTCTCTGGGTCTGGGGGTGGTGCGCTGCAACAGAAGAGATTCTGGCAGACAATCTCACAGAAATCGAATTGAACTTTACACTCGACGGAGAAAGTATCTCGTCAGAACAATTTGCGAGTTTCGGATACCCTTATCAGGAGCAATCCTGTCAGGTTTACTTTGCCTCACTATATGAGTGGCCTGTTGGCGAACATCAACTCAACACGACAGCGAGCTGGGGTTCTGTCCTCAATGACGGGGCAATGGAATTCCCCACTGGCTCTCAAATTTATGAGTACACGGTTTATGTAAGTCCATAACTTTAAACGTAACCGCCAGGACGCCAAGAAAACCTTGAAACTTGGAGGCTTTCATAAGCGACTAAAGTCGCTACTACGGCAATATATGATTAGGTTCTAAACAAAAAGACCCCGTTCCTTCAATCAGGAACGGGGTCTTGACATAATAAATATCTAATTCACAAAGCGATATTTGAGCAGGGCCCAAATCGCTTCAAAAGCATCATAAAGTTTGATCTTCTTGCCATCCGAATAATCACGCGGATTAAACGTGATCGGCACTTCAAAAATGCGAACTTTCTTTTTGAGAATTTTTGCCGTAAATTCCGGCTCAAAATTAAAGCTGTTTGAGTGAATTGTGATTCCATCCAGCACTTCACGGCGAAAAACTTTGTAGCCGGTTTCCATATCAGTCAAAATATTATTATAGAGAATATTGGTCGCCAGTGTAAGTAGTTTATTGGCGATCATATGCCAGAACATGGTGGAACGGCGTGCGCCGCCTAAAAAGCGGGAACCATAGACCACATCTGCTATACCCTCTTCAATTGGCCTTAAAATGGCTGGGTAATCACGCGGGTCATATTCAAGATCGGCATCCTGGATGAGGAAAACATCGCCCTTTGCACTGGCAAAACCAGTCCGCACAGCTGCGCCTTTGCCCTGATTCTTCTCATGCAAAATAACACGAATACTGTCTTTCCCATCCAACTCTTTCAAAATATCGCGAGTTCCATCGGACGAGCCATCGTCTACAATAACGATTTCCCAAGGCAGGTCAGTTGCTTGAACGCGTTTCAAAATTTCGCGAATATTTTGAACTTCATTATATACGGGGATTATCACTGAGAGATTCATGGGAAAGATTATAAACTCAATTCGCCAAATTGGCGACTGGTTTTACAAATTCTATCATCTGCATACAACCACAATCCCTATGCTCACATGGAATAAGTGTGCCAAAATGAATGGGCTGCGTTACAATAGAATGATGAAAACGTTCAAATTTCCGCTAATTCTCCTTATCGTTTTGCTGATTATCGGCCTGATCTCTGCTTGCAGTATGGAAGTTTCAAAAGCAGAAGATACAGCGATTCCAACTTCTGGAATCATCACCGCAACTTTATATCCAACATTTACACCGCGAGCAAGCGCGACCCCATTGCCTGCTACCGCAATCCCAAGTGTTGACCCGGTTCCGGGTAAGGTAACCGCGCAGATTAACGTGCGTAAAAGTCCCAGCACAGCGAGCGAATCTGTAGGGTTGTTGAATATCAACAGCGAGGTTCAGATCATCGGTGTAGACGCCAGCGAAGGTTGGTATCAAATCTATTTTGTTTTGCCAAGCGGGGCCCGCGGCGAAGGCTGGGGGGCGGCAGATTATATCTTAACCGATAGCAAACCCAATGTCCCGGTAACGGCGGGGGGCAGCTCATCCACCAGCGAAGAAGAAACGAATGGGCAGGTTACACAACAGATCAACGTCCGCCGGGGACCAGGCACAGGGTTTGACGCTCTGGGGATATTGAACAGTGGAGATGACATCACCTTACTGGGAAAGAATCTGGGCGGGACATGGCTTCAAATTGAATATTTTTCTGGCGATGATGGAAAAGCCTGGGTTTTTGCATCTTACGTACAAAGCGATGAAAATGAAAATTTGCCAATTGTCGCAGAGGCAGAAAAATTGGCAACAGAGATCGCCGCTACTGCTATCCCAATTTATTCACCAGCCCCCGAAGATAATGATTCTACTGAAGAGCCTGCCATCTCTGTAATTTTTTCAGCCACAAATTCCCGTGCATTTAACTATAGCAGTGATCTATCTTCCCCTGATGGGGATGCGGAGGACTGGATTGCATTTCATCCCAACTCGGCAGTGAGTGACCGGGTAAACTTGCTCATAGATCTAAGCTGTACAGGGAATGGAAGTTTGATCGTGGAGCTATGGCAAGGCGGGATCTTATTAACACAATGGGGGGCATTGGAGTGTGGCGACAGCGACTATGCATTGAGCATGTTTCGTGATGAGACCTATCAATTTCGCCTGGTCGCCAAGCGAGCTCGCAAGCTAGAATATATAAACTATACTTTGCAGGTTCGAGCTGCGCCTTAGAAAGAGGGAGTGGCTAAATAGGTGTGTATCAAAGTGGCAATGCTATGGCTCTGCGGGGATTTGTAATCCCTGCTTTCACAGGAAAATCGCTGGATTATAAATCCAGCCAGAGCAGATCATTATTTTAGTTTCATACGAAAATAGCCACTCCCTAGAAAGGTAGTCTTGCTCAGTAAAGTAGGAAATCTTTCTCGTAATAACCTTAGATTATGTGTGAATTGTCCTCCCGAAAAGCGACTGAAATCCTGTATATTTGATGTTTGTCCAGGAAAAATAATCCCTGAGAAAATTTGTTCATCTAAAAGATGAATTTTTTTAACAAAAAATCATGTGATTTCTTGTACAAATTTGACATTTTATGGTAGATTTATCCCATCAAATAAATCCATTTCATTAAATCGAGGATCATATGGAAAAAAAGAAAATTCCAGATATTATTATTGGTAGACTTCCCCTCTATCTTCGCGCATTAAATCGTATGGCTGCGAATGGTTCAGCGATATCATCATCGAAAGAATTGGGTGAATGGGTAGGCATATCTGCTGCACAAATTCGTAAAGATATTTCGCAATTTGGGGAATTTGGCAAACAGGGTACTGGTTATAATATCGAATTTTTAAGTAGGAAAATCCGGGAAATTCTGAATATAGATCGTATTTGGGATGTTGCCATCATTGGCATGGGTGATATCGGCCATGGGTTAACTGAATATCAGGGTTTTCGTAATCGCGGTTTTCAGGTTACTTTAGTCTTTGATAATTCTCCTGAAAAAATCGGGACAAAAATCGGAGATCTTGCTGTTCAGGATACTGCCGATATGGTTGATACAATTAATAAAACAGATGTAAAAATTGCGATGATTGCTGTTCCGGCCGACCATGCTCAAACAGTTGCAGATGAACTTCTAAAGACCGGTGTCAAGGCTATTCTCAATTACGCTCCAATTCGCATCAACGTCCCTGATAATATCCGCGTACAGTATATTGACCCAGCTACTCATCTGCAATGGATGACTTATTATCTTTAAGATCCGTTCAAAAACAAAAAATTTTCAATAAAAAAAGCTCCTGATAAAATTCGGGAGCTTTTTTATGTTCTAGACTTTTGGCAAACTACGCTGTAATACGGGATATAGTTCCAATCCGCGCACGGTTCCTTCAACAACACAAGTCAGGGGATTATCCACCAAATAAGCCGGGATGCCCAAAGCTTTTGTGAGTAGTTTATCAATGCCCCGCAAGAGCGCACCACCACCACATAAAGCCACGCCACGGTCAATAATATCTGCTACTAATTCAGGCGGTGTTTTCTCGAGGACACGCCGCCCTGTTTCGATGACATCCTTTAGCGGATCCTGCAAGGCTTCAACAATTTCACCTGTCGTTAGCGTGATCGGACGGGGCAAACCCGTGACCTGGTCTTGCCCCTGAACTTCCATGCTTTGTTCCTGGTCCTGAGGGACAGCCGCGCCAATTTTAATTTTCAATTGCTCAGCTGTAATCTGACCAATGACGACCCCATACTTTCGACGTATGTAGGTAATGATGGCCTCATCCATGTCAAGACCTCCTGCGCGAAGCGTTTCGGCGGAAACAATCCCATACATTGCCATGACAGATGCTTCGGTTGAGCCACCGCCCAGAGAGATGACCATATTTCCAGAAGGTGAGCTAATCGGCAGATCAATGCCCAAAGCAGCAGCAGTCGTTTGCTGAATTAGATAAGCCTCTCGGCTGCCCGCTTCCAGTACCGCTTCGTAAACCGCACGGCGTTCTACACTGGTCACGCCATAGGGAACAGAGATCATCACACGCGGACGAAAAATACGCATTGAGCCACCGACCTGTTGTAAAAGATAAGACAGCAAAGCTTCTGTGATTACATAATCGGCAATCACCCCATTTTTGAGAGGACGTACAACTTCAATATTCTCAGGAACACGCCCATACATATTAAGGGCTTCCTGTCCTATTGAAACCATTTTCTCAGACATCCTCTCTTCGTCAACTTCAATGGCAACAATAGTCGGCTCATTGAGCAATACTTGCGTATTGTCAGCGAGCCGAGTATTAATTGTTCCGAGATCAATGCCTAAATCTTTTGAAAAGATGGCCATTTTATTCTTCTGTCTGGCGGGTAGCTTGTTTTTTACCTTTACGATATCGGCGTACAGCATCCAGACGTAAATTAGAACGATGCAGGGCTGCTGACATAGCTAGATAACGATCAGAGTCGGGCGGAGGTCCTTTCTCCATATATTCTTTTGCACGCTGCTGGGCGGCTTCTGCACGTGAAATATCAATATCTTCCACATTCTCAGCCCGGTCAGCGAGAACTGTCACAATATTTGGTTGTATTTCAGCCACACCTCCCGCAACGGTGAAGTTTTCTTCATCTCCACCTTTGCGCACCTGTACAACACCAAAATTTAGCGTAGTCAGCAATGGGGCATGATTCGGTAAAATGCCCATAACCCCGCTTGTACCGGGGATGACCACGATATCAACATCGCCTTCATAGAGCGTCTTATCCTGAGAGACAATTTCACAGCGAATTGGCATAGTTTTCTTCCTTATATTATAGTACTAAATACCAGTCAGATCGGTCAACTTAGAGAATATAGAAATTGCTGACCAAATTCTGAACCTCGCTACCTAGGCTGCCTCGCTCATTTTCCTGGCTTTTTCTACGACATCCTCAATTGTTCCTGCCATCATGAACGCCTGTTCAGGCAAATCATCGTGCTGGCCATCCAGGATTTCGCGGAAGGAGCGGATAGTGTCCGCAAGGGGAACATATACACCTGGAATGCCGGTAAACTGTGAAGCCGTAACAAAAGGTTGGGAGAAGAAGCGTTCAATCTTTCGAGCACGAGATACCAGAAGTTTATCATCTTCGCTAAGTTCGTCTACACCAAGAATTGCAATGATATCCTGTAAATCTTTATAGCGTTGGAGAACCTGCTGAACTTCGCGGGCAGTACGATAATGCTCGTTACCAACAATATTTGGATCAAGAATCCGGCTGGTTGAGGTTAATGGATCAACCGCGGGATAAATGCCTTTTTCTGATATCGAGCGCTCAAGTGCGATGGTCGCATCGAGGTGGGTAAATGTTGCTACAGGAGCAGGATCGGAATAATCGTCTGCGGGAACATAAACGGCCTGCATAGAGGTGATAGAACCTGTGCGAGTGGAAGTAATGCGTTCTTGCAACTCACCCATTTCGGTTGAGAGAGTAGGCTGGTAACCTACGGCCGAAGGCATACGTCCAAGCAACGCGGAAACTTCCGAGCCAGACATGGTGAAACGAAAAATATTATCAATAAAGAGAAGTACGTCCCGGCCTTGATCACGGAAATATTCTGCCATCGCAAGAGCTGAAAGAGCCACTCGAAGACGCACACCCGGTGGTTCATTCATTTGACCGAAAACCATCACGGTATCTTTCATGACGCCAGATTCGAGCATTTCTCGGAAAAGGGAGGTTCCTTCACGGGTTCGCTCGCCAACACCGGCAAAAACAGAATTGCCTTTATGAACTCGAGCAATTGAGGAAATCAACTCTGTAATTACAACTGTTTTACCGACACCTGCACCACCAAAAATACCCGTCTTCCCACCCTTGGTAAACGGAGCAATCAAGTCGATCACTTTAATCCCGGTTTCGAAGATTTCAACGCTCGTGGCCTGCTCAGCAAACGAGGGCGCTTGGCGGTGAATGGGATAATATGTTTCGGCTTTGACCTCGCCCATCTCATCCACAGGTTGACCAAGAACATTAAAGATACGCCCCAAAGTAGAGAGACCAACGGGCACCATAATTGGTGCTCCTGTCGCAACAGCATCCACTCCACGGCGGAGACCGTCAGTCGTATCCATTGATACTGTTCGGACCCAATTATCCCCCAAATGTTTCTGGACTTCTAAAACCAGCGGAGTTGTGCCCTCACGCTCGATTTCAATTGCTTCAAAAAGTCCGGGGAGTTGCCCCTCTGCAAACTCTACATCCACAACACCACCTTGAACTTGTACAACCTGGCCTGTATTATTCGCCATTATTGCCTCCATAAACGGTTATCTCTCTGACTGAGCGAGTGCTTCTGCGCCGCCAGCAATATCAAGAATATCGCCAGTAATTGATTGCTGACGAACCTTGTTATAGTCTAATTGCAACGCACCAACCAACTCGTGCGCATTATCCGTCGCGTTACGCATGGCAACCATACGCGCAGCATGTTCGCTCGCTAGAGATTCAAGCGTCGCCTGGTAAACCTGCAATGCAGTAAAGCGTGGAATTATCTCATTTAATATTTCTTCGGCATCTGGCTCATAAATATAAGCCGCAGCGATCTTTTGTTGTTCCCCATACTCCTGAACCAAATCATCACTGTCATCCAATTCAAGAGGGAGAAGCTTTTTGATAACGGGCTCCTGCTTGGCCATACTCACATAATCTGTATATACCAAATAGACCTCGTCCACATTGCCCTTCAAAAACTCTTCTACAGCAAGATGCCCGATAGAGGATACATCCATAAAGGATGGAGCCGCAGGCAAATCACTGAACTCTGCCACCACATTTCCACCACGGCGCATGAGTAAATCACGACCTTTGCGCCCAACGGTGATGTATTGGGTGGGGGTATTGTAGTTTTTGAAATTCTGCATGTTGAAACGGATAATATTAGTATTATACGCACCTGCCAAACCACGATCACTACTAATTAATAACACTAAGGTATTCTTGACCTCAGTGCGTTCGGTCAAAAGTGGATGTAAAGTGCTACGCCCAGGCTGTCCTGCGACATGTCGCAATACTTGCCAGGCCTTATTTGCATAGGGTCGTGTGTTTTCAACCTGCTCAACTGCTTTGCGCACCTTGCTGGCACTAACTGCCTCGAGAGCGCGAGTGACCTGTGCAATATTTTTTACACTCTGAATACGGAGCCGCATTTCTCGTGCTGAAGCCATAAATTACCTCCGCTTTCTACGCTTGCCACGTATTCCTGAAGATCTCAAGAGCCTGACGCAATTTTGCTTCGGTTTCATCACTGATGCGTTGATCATCCGCCAGGGCTTTACCAATTTCGGGATGCGAATTCGCCATATATCGTAGCAAGCCAATTTCCCAAGCGCGCATATCTTCCAAGGGAACCTCATCTGCGAAACCGTTCGTCCCGGCAAAAAGAGTGATAACCTGATTTTCAAGTGAGACCGGTTCATACTGAGGTTGTTTTAAGATTTCCTGCATACGCTGACCACGTTTAAGCTGACCTTGAGTAGCGGCATCCAAATCGGAACCGAATTGAGCAAAAGCAGCCAACTCACGATAAGCAGCCATATCGAGACGCAATCGACCCGCAACTTGCTTCATTGCCTTTGTCTGGGCTGCACCACCCACGCGGGATACCGAAATACCCACGTTGACAGCCGGGCGAATACCAGCATTGAAGAGGTTCCCCTCGAGGTAGATCTGCCCATCTGTAATGGAAATTACGTTGGTGGGAACATATGCGGAAACATCACCGAGGAGTGTTTCGATGATCGGGAGCGCAGTTAACGATCCACCAGTGCCTGCAACTGGAACAATCTTTACGTCTTTCAATTCTTTTGCAGCTTCACTGGAGTTATGTACTGCGATAGGACCTGCATAAACTTCACCGTTGACAGCGTCTTTTTCAGCAGCCATCTCGCCGGTGAAATCATTTTTAACGATCACGTATTTGGTATCAACGCGAGCAGCACGTTCCAATAAGCGAGAATGGAGGTAGAAAAGATCACCAGGGTAGGCTTCACGTCCAGGCGGACGACGGAGAAGCAATGAAACCTGACGATACGCCCAGGCATGCTTGGAAAGGTCGTCGTAAACAACCAAAGCATGGCGTCCGGTTTCCATGAATTCTTCACCAATAGCGCAACCAGCATAAGGAGCAATGTATTGCAACGCGGCAGCTTCATCAGCTGAGGCCAAAACGACGATGGTGTGTTCCATCGCGCCATAGCTTTCGAGCATGGCAACCGTTCGCGCAACCGCGGCTTTCTTTTGACCGATGGCAACATAGATACAAATCAGGTCTTTGCCTTTTTGATTGATGATCGTATCCAGCGCTACCGCGGTCTTTCCTGTTTGGCGATCACCAATGATCAACTCACGCTGACCGCGTCCAACGGGAATCATCGCATCAATGGCTTTAATACCGGTCTGGACCGGAGTGTCCACATCCTGGCGGCCAATTACACCAGGGGCGATCCGCTCAATCGGTCGATAATTGCTAAAAGGGATCGGACCCTTGCCATCGATTGGTTCACCAAGGGCGTTGACCACACGTCCAACCAATCCATCGCCAACAGGCACAGAGGCGATACGTCCAGTAGAGCGGACGCTCATTCCTTCTGCAATTTCATCATATTGACCCATGATGATGACACCAACACTGTCTTTTTCAAGGTTGAACGCAATGCCCATGACACCATTCTGGAACTGAACCAGTTCCTGTGCCCGTACATTTGCCAAGCCCTCAACACGCGCGATACCATCACCGGCTTCAGTTACTGTTCCAACATCACTAATTTCAACCTCAGGATCAAATGCATCGATTTGCTGCTGAAGGTCACCCGTGATTTGTTTAATCAGATCTGACATAAGTCCTCCACGTTCATCACAATTCAAGATAATTAATAACGATTAGTCGGCATCTTGATTCCGCCATAACACACAACTGCCCGAATAAGGATCACCTATCCGGGCACAAGTTCAGATTGTACCGTGTTTTTGTATGGGTTCTAAAATCCATGCAGTTTAACACTCTTAACATTAAATTTGTTCCAATTACAGAACTTGATAATCATACCTGAAAGCAGAGTTATTGTCTATAATAAACTGAAAACGCCGCTTCCCAACAACGAAATTCTTAAAAATATAAGCCTTCTCATACGCTCTATTATGGTATAATCTCGCCGCCTTTAAAGGCGAAACGGAGAGGTCGCGTAGTCTGGCCTAGCGCGCACGCCTGGAATGTGTGTAACCTGCAAGGGTTCGCGGGTTCGAATCCCGCCCTCTCCGCCAGAAAAACAAGGACACGAAGTTTCGTGTCCTTGTGATTTAATTCTTATCATCCATGTTATACTTTGGTCGATTTCCCCTTATGAAGAAACAAACCCCTCAATCCCGCATTGTTTATTTCGCCATACTCGGTGTTGCACTGGCATTTTTAAGTGCGGCATATGGCCCTACTGCGACCGTTGCCCAGGTAGCCACCCCTACACCCACCTCTACTGTTGCTGACACCAGCTTGCAAATTGGCTCAACAAATGGGATTCTAACCCTGGCAATTATCATTACCCTGATCATTATTATTCCAATTTTATGGAACTTGCCTTTCTGGGTGAAGGATAACCAAAGAGAAAGCCAATTCTGACGGATTTGGCGCGCTTAAATATTTTTGAAAGATCCGAAAGATAAGAAACGGGGAAGAACTGGCGTCATTATCTAATTCGGGGATTTATATCACCTGATCCAAAACATCATCGTTTGAGCAGTCTGTTTAAATGGGAATATTTGCTGATATTTCGAGAAAGCAGCTTTAAATCTAAATAGCGCTTCTTTGCTCACACATCAGATTGTCTGGATTTCATTTAGCAATTTTGTAAAGCAAACCACAATTTCCGGATCAAAATGGACACCAGATTCAGATTCGATATAGTTTTTCGCATCCCTATGGGACCACGCCGGACGATATGGGCGTTCAGACGTAAGGGAATCATATACATCTGCAACTGAAAATATGCGCGCGGCTAATGGGATTTGTGTCCCTTTCAAACCATCGGGATATCCAGAGCCATCCCATTTTTCATGATGATATAGAGGAATATCCAGGGCTGGTTTCAAGTAACGAATAGGCGATAGTATTTGAAGAGCATTTTTCGGGTGTTGGCGCACAACCTCCCATTCCTTGGGTGTTAGTGAGCTAGATTTAAATAGGATACTATCCGGAATACCTATTTGTCCAATATCATGTAAGGTAGCACCACGTTGGATATGAATCATTTTTTCATCAGGATAATTCATCATGCGAGCCAGGTTTAGAGTCATACTAGTTACACGACGCGTATGTTCATCTGTTTCATTATCACGCAAATCCAGAGCATGGGCCCAACCTTCAATTGTTGTATCGTAAGCTTGTTCAATTTCATCTGCCGAATATTGCTTGTCCTTAAAGAGCATCGCATTGTCTATGGCAATAGCAGCCTGTTTTCCTAAAGTCTCAAGGAAGTTTAGCCATTCTGTATCGGTTTGAATTGGTGAGCGGTGAAATATTTCAAGCACACCCATCAAATCGCCTTTAGCAATCAATGGAACAGCATAGTAATCTACAAACCCCTCTTGAGAAAAATTTGGAGAATATATAAGATCGTTTTGATGGTTTGGGAAAACTGTACTATGTATAATACGCCTTTCGAGAGCAGCTTTACCAGCACTCCCAACTCCTAGGCGCACAGAATGATTTTCAGGAATCGATTCTATAAATCCATAACCAGCCGAAAACTCCAGGCCGGTTCCGTTAGCATTCATGGTCAGAATATCAGCTGCGTCAACTTCTAATTGAGTTGTGGCGTGAGTAAGGAGCCTGGAAAGGGTTAATACCAGATCTGTGCTCGATGTAATCATAAAATCTATTGAGCGTATAGCCGCTAGCCATTTAATTTGGCGCTGAAGTTGATTTTCTTTTCGTTTTTGTTCTGTAATATTTTGAATGATGATGATAATGTGGCGGTTTTCGATTGGAGAAAATCGTGCATCAAACCATTGTTCCTTGCTGTCTAATGCCAGGCTGAATTTTAAAGAAATGGTTTTTTGCGTTTTTATTACCTTTTCAATAGTTTGTTCAGCTTGACTTCTGATCTCATGAGGTAAATAATCTTGAATATTCCTTTGCAAGGATATTCCAGAAAATGGGGAGAACTCATGGTCTTGGTCAACCTTAAAATCTAGAATTATTCCCTTTTCTTCTGTGAATATGACCAGGCCAGGAACGACATCAAACACTATTTGTAACGGGGACGTTGACATTCGCAGGAATGTATCTTGGGTGATTGCGTTGTTGCTCATTTATATTCTCATCATCGAAAATAGTATTTCCATTATTTTTGATCTTGTGGAATCAAAATACTAAATTCCTAAGTTTGAAGTTAGACTGTTTTGAAAACTCTTCGTATTGCTGTTTTGTTCTTATATAGATCAGAATAGGCACTAATTCCTAATGATGAAATCAGTTGACCTGCAAGTTCCGATAAAGATTTCGCATTAATTGAGGAAATTAGATCACGCTCGTGTTTGGTAAAGGCGAATTTTTCTCCCTGATAACCCATTTTTAGTGCCTGAACTGGATCGTTAAGCAGGAGGAACCGAAATTGTCTATTAACAACTGCTGCGGCAAGCAAGCGGGTTACTTCAGGGTGCGGACCCGTTGCATGAGCCGAGATGGTGACAGGGGGGGAAGTACGAAGTGTTGAAGTAGTCATAATTAATTAATCTCTTTCTTTATGTAGTGGTTGATAAGCAAGCATCCAATATGCTCCAAAGGCAAGCAATATATCTCCGGCACTATAAGCAACCTGGAACGAAAACCATTTTGGTAATAAAAACCGATCTGCCAACCATTCCAGTTGCGTCTCTTCAGGTAAGAGGAGTATGTCCTTAGTCTTACCGAATCGTTCATCGAGAAGCATCGACCGAACAATTGGGACCGGAACCAAATTCGATGCAGTATTTGGGCTAATTGGCATAAAACCTCCATTTATTGAGATTACTACCAAGTTAAGCATTAGTCCGCTGAGTAGAAGCCACATCCCGATTAGTTTTCGATTTAAGGTTGCAAATATTAATAATAATATTTGTGATGTAACTAAGCAGATTGCGGCCAGAGAATCCGGGATCAGATCACGTGTTACTGGCAAATAAAAGGCAAAGAACTGAGGGACAAATGCGACAACTGCTAGCCATGTGAAACGCAAATCGGGGGCTTGAAAAGCTTGTTTTTTTATACGCGCATTTAGCAGCCCAACTGTGATCCCAGCGAAGACAGATATTAGTAAGATCACTCTATTCTTATCTTATCCGCCGCCTCCACCTCCAATAGTAGGAGCGCCAGCGCCCAATACAAGCATGGCCAATGCCAATATGGCGAAAATCATTTGAATATGCGTGCGGTTAATCTTATTTGAGATTGTGAATAGTTGAGTTAGTTTGTTTTTCATGATATATCCCTTCCGATAGAATAAAATTTGAATAAGTGTGCCTATCATAACGGTAGCCAGGCTTCAAAGGTGGCTTCAAAAAATCAGCCCGATACAAAGACAGATATTAGTAAGTCACTCTATTCTTATTTTATCCGCCGCCTCCACCTCCAATAGTAGGGGCGCCAGCGCCCAATACAAGCATAGCCAAAGCCAATATGGCGAAAATCATTTGAATATGTGTGCGGTTAATCTTATTTGAGATTGTGAATAGTTGAGTTAGTTTGTTTTTCATGATATATCCCTTCCGATATAATAGAAATTGAATAAGTGTGTTTATCGTACCAGTAGGCAGGCTGCAAAGGTGGCTTCAAAAAACAGCCCTATACAAAGACAGATATTAGTAAGATCACTCTATTCTTATCTTATCCGCCGCCTCCACCTCCAATAGTAGGAGCGCCAGCGCCCAATACAAGCATGGCCAATGCCAATATGGCGAAAATCATTTGAATATGCGTGCGGTTAATCTTATTTGAGATTGTGAATAGTTGAGTTAGTTTGTTTTTCATGATATATCCCTTCCGATATAATAGAAATTGAATAAGTGTGTTTATCGTACCAGTAGGCAGGCTGCAAAGGTGGCTTCAAAAAACAGCCCTATACAAAGACAGATATTAGTAAGATCACGCTATTCTTATCTTATCCGCCGCCTCCACCTCCAATAGTAGGGGCACCAGCGCCCAATACAAGCATGGCCAAAGCCAGGATAGCAAAAATCATTTGAACATGCGTGCGGTTGAATTTGTGTGTGGCTGTGAATAGTTGAGCAAGTTTGTTTTTCATGATATATCCCTTCCGATATAATAGAAATTGAATAAGTGTATCTATCATAACGCTAACCAGGCTTCAAAGGTGGCTTCATAAAAACAGCCCTTAAAAGGGCTGTTTACAAAAACGTGAGAAAAATTGAAAAATCTAGGCAATTAATTGCAGGTAGAGATCCTCGGTTTCTTCAGCAGGGGGAATATCCAATCCTTCTTTTAAAGCTTGCTTGCATACTTGATATTGGCGAGCTATGGCAGAGCGGTCCCCCAGTATCGAAAAAGTCTTCATCAACAGGCGATGTGCTTCTTCATGACACGTATCTTGTTTGAGTACTTTCTGACAGGTAGTTTTAGCCATATCCGGCGCTTTATTTTCCAAATACAGTTTGGCGAGCTTCAACAAGGCAGAAATATGGAGTTGGCTTAAATGTTCTCGCTCGGACCAGACCCAATCCATATGGATATCAGATAAATATGACCCACGCACTAAATCTACAGCAGCCTGATAATGTTTGATCTGCTCCTGTATATTCGATGAATGGGTGGCTAGAGCCAGATGGGTTAAAAAAGTTTCCACATCATAATCGTAATCCAATGCAGGATTAAACGAATATCGATCATTTTCAAAGAGAATTGCTTCTGGCCCAAGTGCACGGCGGAGGCGATATAAATCATTTTTAAATCTCATCTTAAGTTTGGCAGGTTCTATATCAGGCCAAAAAACAAGGCCAATCTGTTCCTTGGTTTTAGCCTGAGAGGTAGTCAGAAAGTAAAAAAACAAATCACGGACAGCTTGAGTTTTCCAGTCTGAGGGGGTGATCGTTTTGCCATTGATTTTTACTTGACCACGACCCAAGGCTTGGATAGTTAGGCGTGGTGTTGCCATAGGAACTGCACTAACTATTCGGCGTAGATTTCTACGCGTCGTCGCGAGCTGGGCCTCATTCACTGCTACCTCATCCATAAAAGCACTGAGTATTTTGCCAATTATTGGGTCTTTTTGCATACCAACAAGCCATGGTCTAACTTGCCGGGCTTGCGATTCTATTGTATGAACAATCGATTTTTCCTTGGAGAGTGTCAGGACTTCATCTAGTTCTGACCGCGCTTCATTGATATCTCCACTTTGATATGCGGCAGAGGACAACCATAATTGACTCCAGGAATATTCTAGGGTTCGTCCATCCTGCTTGAAATGGCGTTTAGCTGCCTGAAGATTTTTGAGAGCCTGGGGAATATCCTTTTCTGTAACAGCAAGCCGCCCTCGTTCGAGATGAAACAGACCCTGCTCATAACTTGAATCGCTTTCTAGCAGTCTGTCGGAGAGCAAGCAGAGATGGCGAAAGCGGTGATAAACTACTG
>NZ_CEYOSI010000030.1:22447-22624 GCF_982879505.1 Candidatus Desulfolinea nitratireducens | reverse complement strand
CTAAAGTCTGATAAAAAGAGGTTATAAAATGAACACTCAAAAAATGAAAGCAATCCTTTTCCTGATCGTAATTTCTGCATTGATCCTTAGTGCCTGTGGAGCAGAAGAGACCCCTGTGCCAGTACCAGTTAATAGTGTAAGTATAAATGCCGTTGTAGCCGAGGGGCATATTCTCCC
>NZ_CEYOSI010000030.1:0-22437 GCF_982879505.1 Candidatus Desulfolinea nitratireducens | reverse complement strand
AGGATGTAATGCTTAAATTCTCTGCGCGCGGCACGGTTGCCATAATTTTGGTTGAGGAAGGTGAAGAGGTTGCCAAGGATCAAATTATCATTCAACTCGCCGATCAGGAGCAGGCAGAGGCTTCTCTTCGCGCGGCTGAACTGGAGTTGACCACTGTCCAGCAGGCCTACGATGATTTTGTCCGCACAGGCGGGCTCGCAACAGCCGATGCCTGGCAAAGCTATTTAGCCGCACAAATTATTCGGGCCGAAGCAGAACGTGAATGGGAAAAGCTGAATATTGACGATCTTCAAGATGATATTGACGATGCCAGAGCTGATGTCAGTGATCGCGAAGAAGATCTGCAAGATGAACAAGATGAACTCGATAAATATATAGATCTTGACGAGGAAAATACCAAACGGAAAAATGCAGAAGATGATCTTGAGGATGCGCAGGAAGATCTAAACGAAGCCCTCCGTGATCTGGAAGAGGCGATTCGAGATTTGGATGAGGTCCGAGCCGATTTGGATTCCGCTCTCGCAGTAGAGGCAGAAGCAAAGCGAGATTACGAAGTGCGTGCGGAGGATGGACTTGATCCCGATGAAAAAAGACTGCTCGAGGCTCGATTATCAAATGCCAAGGCCCAGGTTGCTGCGGCTGAGAATATTCTTGATGGCTATCAGTTAAAAGCTCCCTTTGATGGGACGCTTACTGATATCAATGTGGAGATTGGGCAATTGGTGGGTCCTGAACAGTGGGCAGCACAAATTGCTGATTTTAGCGAGTTCTATGTCGAAACCAGCGACCTGACAGAGTTGGAAGTGGTCAAAGTTTACGTCGGCCAGCCCGTGGAGATCATCCCCGATGCATTGCCAGAATTGATATTGGATGGCAGCGTGGAGAGTATCGGGCAGTCATTTAAGACGCAGGCGGGTGATATTATTTACACAGTCAAAATTCGTCTTGATGAAAGCGATTCCGCGTTACGATGGGGTATGACTGTTGAAGCAACCTTGTTGGATGAGTAGATAAATTAAGAATAGGACTTACGCATTTTTACAGTCCTATTCCCAATGCTCTGCGTTGGAGTATTGTAGACAAGCTACAACGCAGCAAGAAAAAAGGTATTTTGGGTAAGTCCTGAAGAAGATGAACGACAACTCCCTCTCATAGAAGAGGGAATTGTCGTTTAAAGGGTAGCAAGCTGTTATTTGATCGAGAAAATCCTTGTTAGTCAGGCAGTTGCACTCCCTGTTCAAGTATGCTAAACTACGGCAGTGTTTTCCTTTTATGCGAGGAAAAAAAGAGAGCGAAACATATCCACAATTTGGGGTATCGGCTATTGTATAATCTTTCTACTGACCTGGCTATGAAGATTCGCAATCCGGATTTGCGTATCTGTAACCAGAATTAATGAACACTGCGAAGAAATAAAAATTACGTAAAAACTCTTTCATACTCTTGACCCTTACCGTATATACCTGTACGATTATTAATTGAGCTATATTTAATGTTTTACGTGTCTTTGGTTATTTATTCGTGTTATCACTTTAGATTTAATTGGTAGCGTAAGCACAAAATATTTGTATTGAATATTTATCAATACTTATAGAATGACAACAAAAATATTTCAATAGAAGGAGGTGATGGTGACATTTTTTTGTGGCGTTGTCTGCCAGGTATATTAACCCCGATCCCGGGGTACTACAATTACCCCCCTTAGAAAGAGGAGAAGAACTATGTCTAAACGTTTATTTGCTGTATTTGCAGCGCTGATGATTGTCGGATTGATTCTTACTGCATGTGGCCCGAAAGCCCCTGCGTTTGAATGCACCGATGCAATTGGCTGTCTTGATGTTGCTCCTGATGAGCCTGTCCACCTGGCTTATATGCTGACCATCTCTGGTGCAACCGCATTCCTTGGTGAAGATTCCAAAGGCGCAATTGAGATTGCCATAGATGATCGCGATGGAAAGATTCTTGGCCACGATATTGTGTTGACTGGCGAAGATTCTGGGTGTAGCGCTGAAGGCGGTCAAACTGCTGCCACAAAAGTTGCTTCTGACCCGACCATTGTCGGCGTGATTGGCACAAACTGCTCCAGTGCGGCCACTGCTGCTATTGATACCATCAGCAGTGCTGGCTTGGTAATGATTTCTTCATCCAATACCGCCCCCGCTCTGACCATTGAAGGTCAAACCTGGAAACCTGGCTACTATCGCGTTTGCCACACCGACCTTTTCCAGGGTGCGGTTGCTGCTGAGTTTGCTTATAATGAATTGGGCGCACGCACCACTGCTACCATCCATGATGGCAGCCCCTATGCTGACCAACTTCAGGCTGTTTATGCCAAGCGCTTTATTGAATTGGGCGGCGAAGTAACCTTCGCTGGCGCAGTCAATATCGGTGATACCGATATGCGCACTGTTTTGACCACTGTTGCGGCTGATGGCCCCGACGTACTTTACTTCCCGATCTTCGAGCCAGAAGGCGACTTCATCGTTGCACAGTCTTCTGAAATCGCTGGTTTGGAAAACACCACCCTCATGGGCGCTGACGGCCTCCTGGCTGACTCCTTCCCTGAGAATGCTGGCCCCAACTCTGTTGGTATGTATCTCTCTGGCCCGTACGTTGTTGGTGAGGCTTATGAAGCGTTCCTCGCAAAATGGGATGCCAAATTCGGTGGCGTTCCCCCGAGTGGCTTCCACGCATTCGCTTATGATGGCACCAACATTATCCTTGATGCCGTTGAGGCCGTTGCCGTTGTAGATGAAGATGGCACCCTGCACATCGGGCGTCAGGCTTTGCGCGATAGCATGTCCTCCCTCTCAAATTATGATGGCTTGACTGGTGCGCTGGACTGCACCGACAAAGACTTTGGCGTGGTCGGCATCAGCCACGGCGACTGCGCCACCGGCGGTGCTTTGGGCATCTTCGAACTCGGTCAGGCCGAGTTAGATGGTAACTGGCCACCCCCAGCAATTTACACCCCTGGTGAGTAGGCTTAAGCCTCTAGTATAAAATCTGTAATGAGTCAGAGGGGTTACCCCTCTGACTCATTATTCGTATCTATAACATCTTGTTGGACGCGTTTTCCGGGAGTTCTTTATGCTAAAACAATTTCTTGATCGTTTTTCCTGGGTAGACTTTTTCATGAGACTACTCCAGGTAGCTGCTGTCATAGTTATTATTGTCGGCATTTTCAATTCTTTAGGCGCCACTAAATACACTAGCGGACAATGGGTAACCCTTGTCTTTGCAGGTTTGGCACAGGGTAGTATCTATGCATTGATAGCTTTAGGGTACACGCTGGTATACGGCATTCTTTTGATGATCAATTTTGCGCATGGCGATGTTTATATGGCCGGTGCATTTACTGCCGTATTCCTGGCAAACAGCCTGGCAGCATCCGGTTTCCTCGGTGCCCAACCAGTTATATCGGTGTTATTACTGATCCTTTTGGCGGCTTCTGTTTCGATGGTATTAAATGTGGTTGTCGAGAGGGTTGCCTACCGTCCTCTTCGCGGCGCTCCCCGCCTGGTTCCATTAATTACTGCAATTGGCGCTTCATTTACAATCGAATACACATTCCGTGGATTGTATGGCGCTGAATTTCAATCCTACCCAATCATCCCTGCTCTGGATGGTCAATTCCTGACACTTGCAGGATTTGAAATCCCCTGGACCCAAATTGTGGTTCTAGTTGCTGCAATACTCCTGATGGTCAGTCTTTATTTTTTCATTGAGCGCACCAAGATTGGAAAAGCGATGCGTGCTGTCTCGGAAGACAAAGAAGTTGCTCGCTTAATGGGTATTGATGTAGATAAAACCATAATGATCACCTTTGCTGTCGGGGGGGCTCTTGCTGGCGCAGCCGGTGTGTTCAATGGTATCTTCCGACCTCAAGGTGTTTTCTTCTTCATGGGTTTTATTCCGGGCATCAAAGCCTTTACTGCAGCAGTTCTTGGCGGGATCGGCAATATCCCCGGTGCCATGGTCGGTGGTCTTTTCCTCGGTGTCTTTGAAGCCATCGGCCCGAACTTGATCCTCGAAGGCTTGGGTATCCCTGCTGTAAATCAATTGCGGGATGCATTTGCATTTACGATCCTTGTCCTTATCCTGATCTTCCGCCCGCAAGGTATCTTTGGCGAGCGGTTGGCAGAAAAGAAAGCCTGAGTGAGGTAAAAAGATGATAAAAACACTTCAGGAAAACTTCCAGAAGATTCAAAAATTCGCCCTGCTAGGCGGCATTGTCGCAATTTATCTTGTCGCAGTTGGCATGGTTGAAACCTTTGCACAGCGTAACCTGATTGGCACATCCCTGTCATTGGGACATGCTTTCCTTGTCCTCGGTCCAATTGGTGTGGGTATTCTTATCGCTCAGGCGATGAAAGAGTCCGAAACAAAATCTATTTACGTTGCTGGCTTTCTTGCAGGAGCACTCTCAAGTGTCTCGTTGATACTTTTCAATATTGTGATCCAGATTTTCGTTATCCAAGCCGACCCAGACGCCGTTTTCTACTTGCGTAATATGTTTGTGAGCTTTACACCGACAGCGTTTGAATTTCTGACTTTCGGGCAGGGGATGGTTCTGGGCAATATCCTGCTATTCTTATTTTTTGGTTTGATGGGAATGCTCGGCGTATCTTTTCTGCGATTCCCGGATAAAATTCGCCGTGGCTGGATCAACAGCCTCATTTGGGTCCTCGCAGTTGGACTATTTTCAGAGAATGTAGCTCAAATTTTACGCGAACTCTTTGGGCCTGGGTTGGGAAAAATTATCTTTTCGAACAAATCAATGAATCCGGTTGCAGCAATTATCCTTTTTGCTGTAGTATTTGCCTTTAGTTATTTCGGTCTTAAAAAAGAAGCCAGCGATAAGTGGGCTGCAATGCCTGAAGAGAAACAGAAGAAAGGCCGCGTTTTCATTATCATAATGGCAATTCTCTTTGTTGCTATACTTCCATGGCTGGTTGGTCTTTTTCTCAGCCAGGCACTCTTCATTATTGGCATGTATGTCATGATGGGTCTGGGATTAAATATCGTGGTTGGTTATGCAGGTCTGCTTGACCTCGGTTACGTAGCCTTTTTCGCCTTTGGCGCCTACACGATGGGGATTCTGACCACTACGGGTGCGCTTGGTCGCAGCGACTTAAATTTCTGGATGGCACTCCCCTTCGCCATGCTGATCGGTGTACTTTGGGGCCTGCTTTTGGGTTTCCCTGTTCTTCGAATGCGTGGTGACTACCTTGCTATCGTTACCCTTGGCTTTGGTGAGATCATTCGTATTCTGGCCCTCTCCAACTGGCTAGCTCCCTTTGGCGGCGGTGCTCAAGGTATTCTCCACATTCCTCAGCCAGAGTTCTTTGGACTTTCAATGAACAGCCCACAGGCTATGTATTACCTGGTTGTGTTGGGTGCGGTTCTCGCAGCTTTTGTAACCATCCGTCTGCGGGATTCGCGTCTTGGTCGTCAGTGGATGGCCATGCGTGAGGATGAAGATGTTGCTGAAGCAATGGGGATTAATTTGATCCAAACCAAATTACTGGCATTCTCAATCGGTGCTGCATTTTCAGCTCTTGCGGGTGCGATCTTTGCCGCACGCTTGGGAAATATTTTCCCCCATAGTTTTAACATCCTCATCTCCATCAACGCGCTTGCACTCATTATCGTCGGCGGCCTGGGCAGTATCCCTGGTGTAGTCGTTGGTGCAATCATCCTGATCGGCTTACCTGAAATGCTTCGCGAGTTTGCTGAATACCGCCTGCTGATGTACGGTATGCTTCTCATTATCATGATGATTGTGAAACCCGATGGTTTCATGCCAGAAGCAAGACGGAGCCAGGAGCTGCGAGACGAAAAAGATACTCTTCCCAAGCAAGCTGCTGGAACAGAAGGTTAGGAGGCCATTATGGGAGTAATTCTCAAAACAAAAAATGTTACAAAACGCTTTGGTGGCTTGATCGCTGTTGACAAATTTGAAATTGACGTACAAGAAAACTCCATCTCCAGCGTCATTGGTCCAAATGGCGCCGGGAAAACAACTTTTTTCAACTGTATTACCGGTTTCTATAAGCCCACTGAAGGAAAAATTATCTTTGACGGGCATTATATTCAGGGGTTGACTACAGATCGCATTACTAATCTGGGCATTTCGCGAACCTACCAGAATATTCGGCTCTTCTCGAAGATGACAGCTATCGAAAATATTCTGGTTGGTCAGCATCCTCATTTGAAAACCTTCTGGTTCGAAGCCATTATTAAAAACAAACGCTTCTTAAAGGAGGAGGAAGATGCACTCCAGGAGGCAATTCGCCTGCTTAGTTTTGTCGGCCTAAGTGGATTGGGAGATCAGGTGGCACATAACCTGCCTTACGGCGCCCAGCGTCGTCTGGAAATCGCCCGTGCCCTGGCCAGTAAACCTAAACTTCTATTACTTGATGAACCAACTGCTGGTATGAATCCGAATGAATCCAGGGATCTGATGAATTTTATCCGCCGTCTTCGCGACGAATTGGAAATCACTATTTTGCTTATCGAGCATGATATGAAGGTGGTCATGGGCATCAGCGAAGAGATTTGGGTGATGGATTTTGGCCAAAAAATTGCAGAAGGAACACCGCTTGAAATTCAACGCAACCCCAGGGTGATCGAAGCCTATCTGGGACGCGGCGCGGCTTCTGGCTTGAATCTTGAAGCTAAAGGCGTAGAGGCCTAGAACCGGGAGAAGACCAATGGCAATGCTGGAAATTAATGACATCCATACATACTATGGCAATATTCATGCCCTGAAAGGTGTCTCCCTGACTGTGGAAGAAGGCGAGATCGTTACCTTGATCGGGGCGAATGGTGCAGGTAAGACCACAACCCTGCGCACTATTACCGGGCTACTTACCCCGCGCGAAGGCTCAATCACCTATGAAGGTGAGAATATAACTGGCATCCCCGCGCATGAGCTAGTCTACAAGCAAGTTGCAATGGTTCCTGAAGGACGTGGTGTTTTTGCAAAACTGACCGTACTGGAAAATCTCGAAATGGGAGCTTACAGCCGGAATGATAAAGAAGGCATAGTAAGCGACTTTGATCGTGTATTTAGCTTATTCCCGCGCCTCAAAGAACGACGGAAACAAGTGGCCGGTACATTATCTGGTGGTGAACAGCAAATGCTTGCCACGGGCCGTGCCATGATGGCAAAGCCGCGTCTTCTGCTGCTTGATGAGCCCTCGATGGGCCTTGCACCTGTTCTTGTTGACAGCGTTTTCGATGCCATCGTTGAGATCAATAAAGAAGGGACAACCATCCTTCTTGTTGAACAGAACGCCCTTATGGCACTCTCTGTTGCTAATCGTGGCTATGTTCTTCAAACCGGCCAAATCGTCCTTCATGACGATTCTGCCGCACTCAAACAAAATGAAATGGTTCAAAAAGCCTATCTTGGGATGGACTAGAACCAACTAAGTATCCATCCTGAAAATATCCCGTAGTGGCGACTTTAGCCGCTCTTTACGGCTGAAGCCGTTACTACAAAAGAATTTTAGGATAGGTTCTAAACAAGAACCCCGGAAATTTGTTCAGAATTTGGAGATGTTCGGTAGCAATCCTGCCGGACATCTTTTTTGTAATCAGGTAAAATAATCTTATGAGAATACTCAGCGCGAGTGACGTACGTAAATCCCTTCCAATGCGTGCCACCATCGAGGCAATGAAGAATGCCTACGCCTCCTTTAGCGCCGGGCAGGCCATCATACCGCTCCGTACTGCGCTCCCGATCAAATCTCAGGACGCTACCAGCCTTTTCATGCCTGCCTATATCCACGATCCTAAAGTTGATGATGCCCTTGCCATCAAAATCGTCTCCCTTTTTCCTAAAAACCCAGCGCAGAACCTCGACTTTATTCAGGCTGTCGTTCTCGTCCTCGACCCTCTAAACGGCAAAACAATCGCTCTTTTGGAAGGGAGCACACTCACCGCCATTCGTACTGGTGCGGCATCAGGCGCCGCCACGGATCTTCTTGCTCGTCCGGATAGTCGTGTTGCCACAATATTTGGGGCAGGCACACAAGGCCGCACCCAGCTCGAGGCGATCTGCAGCGTTCGGGAGATCGACACTGTTTGGATTGTAGATCCTGACCCACAGCGTGCCAAAAACTTTGTGGACGATATGACTGGGATGGCTCCCATTCCTGCGGATATCCGTATCACCCGCGACCCCAAAGAGGCCCTTTCCAGCACAGATATCATCTGCACTGCAACAACCTCCACCTCACCCGTTTACCAGGTAGCGGATGTGCAACCCGGCACCCATATCAATGGGGTCGGTTCCTATACCCTAGCGATGATCGAGAATCCACCAGAACTCCTTGCCAATACAACCATTTTTATTGATTCCCTGGATGCGATCCTGGCCGAAGCAGGTGAGATCGTTGCTGCGATTAATAAAAAAGAAATTTTCCCCGCTGAGTTAACAGAACTCGGTGACCTTATTCTCGGAAATGCTTCAGGGCGTAAGAATCAAAAAGAGATCACCTTCTTTAAATCTGTCGGCATCGCCGTTCAGGATGCCATGGCGGCCCAACTTGCTCTTAAGAATGCTGAGGTAATGAATCTTGGACAGGAATTTGAATTTTAGATGGCCGGAATCGGAAATTCAAAGTCGGCATAGAGTCGCCATATAAATGAAAGTAAAAAATGACCATAAAAAATAAATTAAAAATCGTTCAGGATTGGCTGCCGCGTTATACGGGTACCGCCCTCAAAGATTTCGCCGACTATATTTTGTTGACCAACTTTGAGCATTACCTCCATCTTTTTTCAGAATGGTACAATGCCCCCATCCGCGGCCATGAAAAGCCAATGCCCAACGTTACGGCAAATGGGATCACCCTGATCAATTTTGGGATTGGCAGCCCGAATGCCGCTTTAATCATGGATTTGCTGAGCGCAATTACACCAAAAGCGGCTCTCTTCCTGGGTAAGTGTGGTGGCCTAAAGAAAAAAACTGCCCTGGGCGACTTTATTCTCCCCATCGCAGCTATCCGGGGTGAGGGGACTTCCAATGATTATTACCCTCCCGAAGTTCCCGCACTGCCTGCATTCAACCTGCAAAAAGCCGTATCGACCACGATCCGCAACCACGAACTCGATTATTGGACAGGCACCGTCTACTCCACCAATCGCCGTGTTTGGGAGCATGACGAGGACTTTAAAACATATCTCGAGAGCATTCGCACCATGGCAATAGATATGGAAACTGCCACCCTTTTCATTACTGGCTTTGCCAACCAGATTCCCACTGGAGCATTACTCCTTGTCTCTGATCGACCGATGATCTCAGCCGGGATCAAAACAGCTAAAAGCGATCAAAAAGTAACCGAAGATTATGTCGATAAGCATCTTCGCCTTGGCATTGATGCCCTAAACGAACTTATTAATCATGGATTGACCGTCAAACACTTACGCTTTTAACGGTATTTCCACTATAAATCTCTATGACAGCAGCTGAAATTATCACTATCGGCACCGAGATCCTCCTTGGTGAAATTGTTGACACCAACACCCGTCATATCGCGCTTAATTTGCGCGATCTGGGTGTGGGCTTGTACCGCACGATTACCATTGGCGATAATGTTGAGCGGATCGCTGAATCTATTCGCGAATCCATGCAGCGTGCTGAAATCGTGATCACAACGGGTGGGCTTGGTCCCACCGTGGACGACCCAACCCGTGAAGCTGTTGCCCTGGCTGTGGGTGTGGAAACCGAATTTATCCCCGAGCTTTGGGAGCAAATTGCCAAACGGGTTTCTCTTTATGGGCGCAAACCCACTGAAAATCAGAAACGACAAGCCTATGTGCCAAAAGGGGCGCTTCCTATCGAAAATCCCGTTGGTACTGCCCCTTGCTTTATTTTTGAAACTGAACGCAACGCTGTTATCTCCCTCCCCGGGGTGCCCCGTGAGATGGAGACCATCCTCCATAATGCAGTTATTCCGTATATTCAGAAACGTTATGATCTGCATGAGATCATCAAGGTTCGCGTGTTGCGTACTTCCGGGGTGGGTGAGGGTCGTATTGATGAGAAAATCGGTGATCTTGAGAAACTTAGAAATCCGACAGTTGGGTTAGCCGCACATACGGGCGTGGTGGATATCCGTCTTGCTGCCAAGGCAAAGACAGAGGCTGAAGCCAATGCAATGATTGCCGAAGTTGAAAACGAGATACGTCAAAGACTGGGAAAAATCATTTTTGGCACTGATCAGGATAAATTGGCGGATGTTACGCTGGCGGCTTTATCAAAACGAGGCTGGAAACTGGTCCTCCTCGAATCAGGTTTGGAGGGTCGCCTCTCAAATCAATTTAGTAAAACCGAAGATCCCGCACTCATCAAATGTGAAAATCGGCAACTCGCAACAAAAGAATTGCTCCCCGCGCTTCAAAAACTAAGAATTGAGAGTGGCGCAGAGGCTGCGCTGGGTATCGCCTTTTTCCCCGGGAAAGATGAGCAAACTGCAGAATTTTCACTGATTACTCCAGAAAAAGAGAAATCCCGTATCCTGCGCTATGGAGGGCATCCACAAAATGCACTGAGTTGGGCACCGAATATTGCGATTAATATTTTGCGACGGGCGGTCATGAAGTAATGGCTCCAAAGCGAAAACGCACTTCCATATTTTTGATCGGAATTTGGTCCCTGAATATTTTCGGTGCCATCGGACTGGCAGGGATCTTCTTCTTTAACCAGGCCGAAAATCCCTTTCTCCCACCGCCCTCACCTGCTAACGTTGAGATAGTAAATTCCCCACCCCCTCAGGCAGCCGCCCTCCCCGCATCGACCAGTGTACAGCCCCCCACAATCTATTTCCTTCCTACTATAACGCCCAATCCGCGTAGCACGCTAATTGCAGCTGTTACACCGACAGCGTTTGAATTTCTTGTGGACACTAGTAAAAAACAAGCAGCGGCGATTGGTTATTCGGTATTGGGACGTCCTTTGGAAGTTTTTCGATTTGGGAATGGTCCCAGCGAACGGCTGATCGTTGCAGGGATTCATGGTGGTAATGAATGGAATACAATTGCCCTTGCTGATGAATTAATTGCACACCTGGAAGAGCATCCAGAAAGTGTTCCTGAAAATGTGAGCCTTTATATATTGCGCAGTCTCAATCCAGATGGAGAGGCACGCGCTCATGGTTACGAGGGGCGTGCAAACGAAAACGGCGTTGATTTGAACCATAACTGGCCTTATCATTGGAAAGCAGAATGGGATCGTAAGGGATGCTGGAAATATCTCCCATTGACAGCGGGAACACATCCCGCCTCTGAACCTGAGACGATTGCACTGATGAATTTCATTAGCCTCCATGACTTTGATGCACTCATTAGTTATCATAGTGCGGCTTTGGGAATCTTCGCGGGTGGGTTACCGCCTTTTGCGCCTTCTGAACGTTTGGCAAAAAGTCTCAGTAATATTAGTCCATACACTTATCCTCCCATTGATACTGGCTGCGATTATAGCGGCAACCTGGCAGATTGGGTCTCTTCCGTGAAAGGAATCCCCTCGGTGGATATTGAGCTTTTAACTCATGAATACACTGATTTTGACGTCAACCTGCGAGTTTTGAAAGTTTTTTTGAATTGGCAACCGTGATCTTGCCCTTGTCTTCTTAGGCCAGACCTCTGACATAATAAGTGCTCTCGGCGGTGTCCCCGTCGCCACACTCTGCTAGTATTATCCAGTCAAGCTGGACGAACGGTGCTACGCGAAGGACGGCGGCTGGGGCAGTGTCAAAAACGGACTTTTGCATAAAATCTTCTATATAAAAAGAGCCAGAGAGTTTTCTCTCTGGCTCTTTGAGATTATTATTCGGGTTATTTAGCGTAATCGATCGCCCGTGTTTCACGAATTACAATTACTTTGATCTGACCGGGATATTGCATGGTCTCTTCGATTTGTTTGGCAATATCACGCGCCAGTTTTCCTGCGGTGAAATCGTCAATATCTTCAGGGCGGACGATAATGCGTACTTCACGTCCGGCCTGGATCGCGTAGGCATTTTGAACGCCATCGAAAGAAGAGGCTAAATCTTCAAGGGCGCGGATCCGCTTGATATAGGCCTCGAGGTCTTCACGGCGTGCGCCGGGGCGGGCACCAGAGATGGCATCTGCAGCTTCGACAATAACAGCCTCAACGGATGCCTGATCAACCTCGTGATGATGAGAAGCAATTGTATTAAGAACACTCTCGTTTATTACTCCATAACGGCGGCAAAATTCTGCACCAAGCTGGGCGTGGGTACCGTCCTGGTTGTGATCCATCGCCTTGCCAATATCGTGCAAAAATCCACCCAGTTTGGCAGTTTCAATATCTGCACCTAATTCTGAAGCCAAAATGCTGGCGAGCTTGGCTGCTTCGACCGCATGGGCGAGCTGGTTTTGTCCATAAGATGTGCGGAATTTGAGCCGTCCCATCATGCGCAGGATCTCAGGTTTCAGCCCACTAATCCCGGCGTCAAAAGCGGCTTGTTCCCCCGCCTCGGCCATGACCTTGTCAACGGCTTTGGTTTCTTCTTTGACGATCTTTTCGATATGTGCAGGATGGATGCGACCATCGAGGGTCAGGCGCTCCATGGCTCGACGGCCAATTTCACGGCGAACCGAATCGAAGCAGGAGATGGTGACTGCATCTGGTGTATCATCGACGATCACATCCACACCGGCGGCCTGTTCAAAAGCCCGGATATTTCTTCCGTTGCGCCCAACGATTCTACCTTTCATATCGTCGTTGGGGATGGGGACGATCTTGGATGTCACCTCGGCCACATGTTCCGAAGCAACACGCTGGATAGCATCGGCTACAAGTTTTCGGGCACGTTTTTCTCCGTCTTCACGGGCTTCAGCTTCAATTTGGCGGATGATTCGAGCCATATCTCCGTGCGCTTCTTTTTCCACTTCAACCAGGAGAATCTCCTTGGCTTCGTCGGTGGTCATCTTGGAGATCTCTTCCAATTTTTTAAGCTGTTCTTCAAACTGTTTATCAACCTCGTTGGCACGACGATCGACAGCACTTTGACGTTTGTTTACAAGTTGCTCCCGTTGTTCCAAACGTTCGGCGCGTTGGTCTTGTTCGTTGCGACGAGTTTGAATTCTATTGTCATCCTCCGTAAGTTCATTTCTCCGCTTGGCAATATCAGCTTCGGATTCCCGGGTGACCTTCAGAGCGTTGTCGCGCGCCTGGATTTCGATCAACCGCGCCTGCTCTGTTGCTCCCTTGAGAATATCATTGGCTGTATTTTGTTCCTGCTGCCGCTCGCGCTCTCTGAGATAACGATTGACAAAAAAGCCGATCACTGCTCCTAAAAGCAGAGCGAGTCCTGCTGTTATAAAGGGTCCCATGGTATTCATTATTTTCCTCTTAGTTAAACGTTTTTATTCGTTCTCTTCCGTTTGCACTTCTTCCCAAAGTTGTGGGAGTAAGGGGGAGATCACAGCATATGAAAATCCGCGTCGGGCCAAAAAACCGCTAAGTTTCTTGCGAAAATCTTGCCACTCATATTTCGCCAGTTTCCTGGCTTTTTTGATCCCAGCCTGATAGGCCAGAATCTCATCATTTACAAGCTCATCCAGCGTTGATTGAATAACTTCATCTGCAATGCCTTTTTGTCGAAGTTCAACACTCAAGGCTCGGCGTCCACGCGGGCGAAAGCTGTTGCGATTTTCAACCCAAAGCTGTGCAAATTCCTTATCGTTTATAAATTTATTTTGCTCAAGGCGTTCCACTGTTGGCTCAATGAGTATTTCAGGAACCTTATACTTGCGCAAATTTCGTCTGATCTCTGTCTTGGAGCGCGGCCTATAGCTCAGGAAATTGAGCGCTCTCAAATAAGCCATCTCCAACTCATCTTCGGATTTTAGTGCGGCGATATTTTCATCGCTGAGTATTTGCCCAATATGCAACCAGCCAGCCACAATCCGGGTAAGACCGAAGGCGTACTCTCCATCCAGAAAGACACTCACTCTTTGAGTATTCTTTCTCTGTGCTTTGATCGAAGTGATTTTTTGCATCCTTAATAAAAAACAGCCGTATGCCTGCCTGGAGGCCACGACTGTTTCAAGAATTTCTGTTTATGTAAAGACCTACTTTTTATCCTGTTTGCAGGGAGATAGAAATAAGTAGGTGTGGATGACAGAAGTCATCACAGGGTAAGGATGTGCCAGGTCAGCGCATATATAATATTTTGACCCACTTGCTTCACATCACAGTCCATCATTTATAAGATGATGGATTTCCCAAATATGTTTTAGAAGGGCGTACCCTGAAAATTTCCAGAAGATCCGTTTATCAGTCATGGCCGCAATTTGGCGGCAGAGAATTTTCGTTATAATAATCTATTACAGATTGCATCTATTATACATTAAAAAATGCAAATGTGTTTTTGGTTACACAACTTAATAAACCGTTTGTGTTCAACAAAACAGACCAATCGTTTAAACCTTGCAGGCGTCGTCAAAACAAGTGACAAAAGGAACTACTTATGTAATTAATGTTATGTCATAATGCTACTGGTAGGTTAGATATAATACCTGTAAATAAACGGAGAACCCTAGGAGGTCTCATGATGAAGTTTACTAACGAAGAGGCTTTGGAATACCATCGTCTGAAGGGGAAACCAGGCAAGATTGAAGTTATCCCCACTAAACCCATGGATACGGCCCGCGAATTGAGTTTGGCTTACTCGCCAGGCGTAGCCGTTCCGGTTTTGGCTATTGCCGAAAATCCGGAAAATGCTTATGAATATACATCAAAAGGGAATCTTGTTGCTGTTGTGAGTAATGGCACAGCGATTTTGGGCTTGGGAGATCTGGGCCCTTTGGCTTCAAAACCTGTAATGGAGGGGAAAGGTGTTCTCTTCAAAAAATTCGCTGATATAGATGTTTTTGACATCGAAGTGGATGAATTGGATGTTGAGGAATTGATCAAAGTAGTTGCGGCGATAGCCCCAACTTTTGGCGGGATCAACCTTGAAGATATCAAAGCCCCCGAGTGTTTTGAAGTTGAAACGCGTCTCAAGAAAATGCTTGATATTCCTGTTTTCCATGATGACCAGCACGGGACTGCGATCATCTCATCTGCTGGTTTGTTGAATGCCCTGGAAATAGTTGGCAAAAAGATCGGTGAGATCAAGGTCGTCGTCAATGGCGCCGGGGCTTCGGCAATTTCGTGCAGTAAACTGGCCATTCAACTTGGTGTGAAACCTGAAAACCTGACCATGCTTGATTCGCGCGGTGTTCTTCATACCGAGCGTGAGGGCTTGAATAAATACAAGAAAGAATTTGTCATCGAAACCAAAGACCGTACTCTGGCCGATGCCATGAAAGATGCGGATGTATTTTATGGGCTTTCGGTTGCGGATGTTGTAACCCAGGATATGGTTAAATCTATGGCGAAAGACCCAATTATTTTCGCAATGGCGAACCCTGATCCTGAGATCAAGCCGGAATTAGCCAAGGAAGTCCGTCCGGATTGTATTATGGCGACGGGACGTTCGGATTACCCGAATCAGGTCAATAATGTTTTGGGTTTCCCCTTTATCTTCCGTGGGGCTCTTGATGTTCGTGCAAGCGCAATTAATGATGAGATGAAATTGGCTGCAGTAAAGGCATTGGCAGATTTGACCCATGAAGATGTGCCCGATAGCGTATTGCGGGCCTACAATAAGGAAAGTATGAAATTTGGACGCGAGTACATCATCCCGACCGCGCTTGATCCGCGTGTCCTCTTGTGGGAGGCTCCGGCAGTGGCACAAGCAGCGATGGATACCGGTGTAGCCCGTAAGCAAATTGACATCGAGGAATATCGCGAGCAGTTGGCTTTCCGACAAGGCAAGGGGGCCCGCGTTCGTCACCTTATCATGAATAAAGCCAAATCCGATGGTGGCAAAAAACGGATTGTCTTTGCTGAGGGTGAAGAGACCAAGGTTATTCGCGCTGCGCACCGGATTAAGGAAGAGGGGATCGGTACTCCAATTTTGCTCGGTCGCCCGGATGTGATTGAGGCAACTATTGAAGATCTTAGCCTGCCATGTTGTCCAGAGATGTTTAACCCGGACGACTTCGCAAGGCACGAGGAATATGCCAAGGCTTATCATGACCTCCGAGATCGTAAAGGCGTTACATTAGCGATTGCACGCAAACGAGTAAGAGATGCTAACATCCTGGGGCCAATGCTGGTAAAAATGGGAGATGCAGATGCTTTCATATCAGGTCTGACAGTCGAATATCCCGATGTGATTCGCCCTGCATTGCGCATTCATCATACTTCTAAAGAGACGACCCGCGCCGCCGGAGTTTATATAATGATTGTGGACGACCGTGTCTATCTCTTTACAGATGCGACCGTAAATATCGAGCCTTCTGCTGAAGACCTGGCTGAAATTGCCTGCCTGGCTGCGGATTATGCCAAACAACTGGAACTTGATCCGCAGGTGGCATTCCTGTCATTCTCCAATTTTGGATCGACTCCGCATCCACTTTCAAATAAGGTTGCTAAAGCTGTCGAGTTGGTGAAGAAAAAACGTCCCGACCTCAGAGTTGATGGTGAGATGCAAGCTGATACTGCGGTTGTTGCGGATATCATTGAAAAACGCTATTCCTTCAGTGAGGTAAAAGATGCCAACGTTCTCGTCTTCCCCTCGCTCGAATCTGCCAATATTGCCTATAAGCTGCTGGCACGGCTTGGTAAAGTCCAGACAATTGGTCCCATCCTGCTCGGTATGGGTGCTCCAGTTCACGTTTTGCAAACCGGCGACGAGGTAAACGATATCGTCCAGATCGCTGCTGTAGCCGTGATGGATGCCATGAATCGCAAATAGAGACTTTTAGAGGTGATTAAAAGGACGACAGTTTTCTGTCGTCCTTTTTTTATGGTGACAATTTTCAAATACAGCTTGACACTCCCACCCCTCTGCATATAATAAACAAAAACGAACGCGGAGATCAGTTGCTGCGCAGCCGTCCAGAGAGCCACCGATAAGTGTGAGGTGGTCGGAAAAGCAGCGAATTCCCCTCCGCTTGGGTGCTGAGCCTCACCAGGCACCTGCGTTTCCTTCGCAGGGATCATCATTGGTCGTAAGAAGGACGGGCGCGCCCGTTATCGCGTCATAGAGGTTGTACTCGCTTTTATAAGTGAGAATAACGAAAGCAGGTGGCACCACGAGCGCCCCCTCGTCCTGCTGTGGACCGGGGGCGTATTTTATTTCAACCTGGAGGTGCAAAATGCTCGATATTCGTTTATTTCGTGAAAATCCTGATCTGATTCGCAAGGCGCTCGAAAAACGCCAGGCAGATGCTTCGGTTGTGGATTCCATTTTAGCGTTGGATGATCGCCGTCGCGTCATTCTTGGCGAGGTTGAAAAGCTTAAATCTGAGCGTAATACCGTCTCAAAAGAGATTAGCCGCATGAAAGATGCCGAGTCACGGCAGGCCAGGATCGAGGCGATGCGTGCCGTTGGTGACAAGATCAGCGAGTTGGACAATGAACTTCGCAATGTGGATGCGGAATTAACAGCGACCATGTCCACGCTGCCAAATATCCCCAGTGAGAAAACCCCCTATGGAGTGGATGAGAGCGAGAATGTTGTTCTTAAAACCATAGGTGAGATGCCCGAATATGATTTTGAACCGAAAGCGCACTGGGACCTTGGGCCTGCTCTCGGGATCATAGACTTTGAGCGCGGCGTCAAGATCACCGGATCCCGCTTTTACGTGCTCAGCGGCGCGGGTGCACGCTTACAGCGTGCTTTAATTGCCTATATGCTCGACCTGCATATCAAACAGGGCTATACCGAAAAATATACGCCCTTTATGGTCAAGACTGCGACTGTCTACGGGGCAGGGCAATTACCCAAATTTGCCGATAATCTCTATAAAGATCACGAAGAAGATTTGTATATGGTCCCCACCGCTGAGGTCTCATTGACTGGTTATCATATGGATGAAATTTTCAAAGAAGAGGATCTTCCAAAATATTACACCGCCTACACGCCCTGTTTTCGCCGTGAGAAAATGAGCGCAGGACGGGATGTGCGTGGCATCAAGCGCGGTCATCAATTTGACAAGGTTGAGATGTATATGTACGTCAAACCTGAAGATTCAGAAGCCGCATTTGACAAAATGATGGCGGATGCTGAAGAAACTGTCGCTCTGCTGGGATTGCCCTATCGCATCCATCAGCTTTGCACCGGAGATCTGGGTTTTGGGGCCACGATCACCTATGATATCGAGGTCTGGGCAGCGGGATGTAACGAATGGCTGGAGGTTTCATCGGTATCCAATGTGACCGACTTCCAGGCCCGCCGCGCAAATATCCGTTATCGACCTGAAGACAGTGGCAAGAATCGCTTTGTGCATACCCTCAATGGCTCGGGTTTGGGTTTGCCGCGGATCATGATCGCGATCATGGAAAATTATCAACAGCCCGATGGCTCGATCATCATTCCTGAAGTCCTGCGCCCCTGGATGGGTGGGATCGAGGTCATTCAGGCTGAATAGCCATTAAATGTTCTCCCCCGGTGGAGCAGGTGGAGCCAGTGGGGTAACGTCCCGCAGGTTCCCGTAATTCAAGCTCTCATACAAATAAACCTGCGGGACGCTCATAACAAGTTCCGCGCGCGCGAATGAACATGTTCTCCTCCCGTACGACGGGGGGAGCCAGAGGGGGGGCTGGGCCTTTGAAATCAGATAAGCTGAGTAAGCTTTACTACCTGGATAAAGATTTTGCGTAGAAGGTTAATGAATTACTAAATATAATAGGTAACTGATCAACCTAATCAGGGATGTCTTTGCGAGGAGGGCTTTTTCCGACGAAGCAATCTCCACGGCGGTGCAGGAGACTGCCACGTCGCACACCTGCCCTAGCGGGCGGCGCAAGGGAGAGCATGCTCCTCGCAGAGACATTTCTAAAGAGATCCCTGGGTACTTACCGCAATAGATAAAATAAAGAGGAGAAAATTATGCCTGCCTGGCTTGAAACATCTGTAACTGTCCTGACACTGATCGTCATGCTGCTTGGCCTCTTTGGCCTGATCGTTCCCATCTTCCCCGGGTTGGTGATCATTTGGCTGGCCGCCCTGGGATTTGGTCTGATCACGGGTGCTTTTACCACCACGGGATGGATCATCTTCGGGATCATCACCATGCTGATGGTCGTCGGGAATGTGCTGGACGGTGTCCTGATGGGCGCAAAGGCCCTCGAACATGGCGCCTCGAAACGCTCCCTGGTGCTTGCGCTCATCGCCGGGACTGGAGTCAGTCTTATCCTTTCACCCCTGGGCGGCCTGATCGCCGCACCCCTGGCGCTCTATTTATCCGAGAAATCCCTGGGCCGTTCTGAGGCAGAGGCCCGGGCAACCACGCGTGGATTGATGACGGGCTGGGGCTGGTCCTTTGTTTTGCGATTTGTGATCGGTATTGCGATGATCGTTCTTTGGGCGATTTGGGCCTGAAAATGGCTTAACTTAAACCAAAAACAGGCTTCCAAAAGGAAGCCTGTTTTTTTGCTAAGCCTCTTTTACGCCGCGGGTGCTTCTCCCCGTTCCAGATAACTTTCGATCATAAAGAGATTCTTTTCACCGACGCGCTTGACCACATCCAGCAAGGTTTCCATCGTTGAAACCTCCTCAACCTGCTCGGTGACAAACCATTGCAGGAAGGTCTGTGCGGCGAAATCGCGTTCATCCATGGCGATCCCCATCATATGGTGGATTTGATCGGTGACTTCATTTTCCCAATCCAGCGACATCTGGAAACCGGCAGCCGTATCTGCCACCTTGTAGGCGGGGGCACCGATCGCCGGGATCTTCACCTCTGCGCCAATATCCAGCAAATAATGCAAAAATTTCATTGCATGTTCCTGTTCTTCGGCTGCCTGGGCAAAAAAGAACTCGGCAAATTTGGGCAGGGACCGATATTCAAAATAAGCTGCAAGTTGGGTATATTGCAAGGCCGCGCCCATTTCGTTCCCGATCTGGGCATTCATCAGGTTGGCTAATTTTTCGCTGATACGCATTCTCTTATCCTTTTCTCTAGTGAATAAAAAGTTGGATGGGGTCCAAAGACCCCGCCATAAAATTATTATTGAATTTTTTCGAGGGCCTCTTCCGCAGCCGCGCCTGGGGATACTTGCTCCTGGAGTACAGAGATCGTTGCCACTCGCAGGATTTCCCCCAACCTCTGGACGATATCAGCAGGGGGAATCGGTTGCGCGATCAGACTCAATTCGAGCAAAGCAGTATTATTGGTCTCATCCAAGGCAGTCGGGCGGGTGGGGAGATTTCCCAAAGCGCTGGTCCATTCAGCCAGGAATTCGCTCTCAGAAAGGAATTCTGCCAGCTCAACGGCAGCAGGTTGGAGATCGGGAGAGGCTCCGGCCAGCGCCCAAATCCACGCAGATGCCAGGGAGCAGGGGCTTTCCTCCGGGCCAGGAATCGTTGAGAGGGTCGTCTCCGCTGGCATTCTCTTAAAATAATCCGATGTCCAGATGATCGCATTAAGATTTGGCTGGGAGGGTAATGCTGCCCACACTTCTTCAGCGGTGGATATTTCTGCTGATAGCGGAGAAATCAGGTCGCTTTGAAAGAAGCCAAGCAATCTGGTCAATTCCTCGTTGGCAAGGGTGGGTTGTCCCTGCTCATCGCGGAGCAGGGAGCCATTTGCCGTGTAGAGACAAAAAGCAAGTTGCGATTGAGCGTTATCAGCAGGGAATATGATTTGCTTTTTATCTTCCGGGGAATTTTCCGTACTTGAGGGGAGAGTGGTTTCTTCAGCGGAGTGTTGGAGAAGGGCGAGCAAATTAGCGGCAAAAGGGAGCCCGTAGGTCGAATTCTGGATATGCGCCAAAGGACGAACATACGGAAACCAGTCAGGGTCATCCAGGGAGGTTGTCAGGCCGTCGATCGGATGGAGGATCCCTTGCAGCGCGGCAGATTCGAGATCGGGGCGTTTCAGAGCGACCAGATCGGGCATAGCAGAGGGGGCAGCCTGTTTGGCTGCGATGAGGGAGTTGAGCAAACTGGCCTGTCCCTCAACGGATTTGATGCGTACTTCCAGGGTCAGGTCTGGACGGCGATTTTGAAACTCATCCAAACGAGCACGAAGAACTATCCCAGCCTTTGTCTCTGATTTTGGATCAAATTCCGGCGGCAGCCAGATCTGTAAAGTTTGGGGAGCATCATCTTCACCTGCCGGGGTTTCAACCTCCTCTGGAGTGGAAGTCAGAGGGGTGCTTTCTTCCGGGAGGGGAGTGGAAGTTGGAGGCGGGGCTGAGGTAAATGGGAAGCTGGTACAAGCTGCAAGGAACAGAGGCAAAAATGCGAATTGCAAAATGCCGATCATGAAAGGGAGTTTTCTTTGCAGTCTTTTTTTCATTTTAGAGTTTGATCTCTTTGCTGAGAAGTGCAACCAGTAATTTGACGGTGTTTTGTACGTCATTATAATCGACCATTTCCGAAGGAGAATGCACATAACGGCAGGGGATCGAGATCGCGCCAACCGGTACGCCAGCGCGGCTGATCTGGATGGCTCTGGCATCGGTGCTGCCGATCACATCCACCTCATGTTGATGTGGAATGCGGGCCTTCTCGGCGGTGCGTGTGATCCAGTCTACCACGCGAGGATCAGAAACCATCCCGGGATCCCTGATCTTGATCACCGGCCCTTTTCCAAGATCGGCGTTTTTCGTGGGGCTATCAGGGGTATCACCGGAGGAGGTCACATCAACTGCCAGTCCCAGATCGGGGTCGATCCCAAAGGCCGAGGTTGCCGCACCGCGTACGCCGACCTCCTCCTGGGTATCGAAAACAAAATAAAGTTCATGCGGCGTGGATTTTAACTGGCGCATGGTTTCGATCAGGACACTGACGCCAATCCGATCATCCATTGATTTGGCGATCATCCGATGCCCAAGATCATGGAAGGGACGTTCCATTGCAGCCACATCGCCAATTTTGACGGGGCAATCTTTGGGGCTGGTTGCGCCGACATCGATAAACATTTTATCCATCGGGATCAATTTCTTTGCTTCGGTGATATATTCCGCGCCGACGATCCCATAGGTTCCGTTCAGAAATCGAACTCGTGCGCCAACCAGCGTATGCGGGCGAAAAGTGCCGATACTGGTAAAGCGCGCAAAGCCTTTCTTATCGACATGCGTGACGATCAGCCCGATTTCATCCATGTGCGCGGCGAGCATGATCTTCTTCCCCCCCGATCCCTTGAGTGCGATCAGGTTGCCAAGTGCGTCTACACGGATCTCATCGGCAAGATCTTTGATCTCCGTCGTGATGACATCTCGAATGGGGCCTTCGTAGCCTGAGGGGCTGAAGGTTTCGGTAAGTTTTTTGATTAATGATCTCATGTTACGCACCTAAAGGTAGAACCGGGAACTGAGCTTGTAATTTGCGTAAT